>CAXBIJ010000191.1:0-7258 GCA_963975675.1 uncultured Maribacter sp.
TGTTGGTAATATCGGGTACAGAACCCAGATTTATAGTGGCCATAGACCAAATGCCTGTACCCAAAAGAGCCACTATAAATAGTACAATAATAAATTTATTGTTAATGGAATATGAAATGATTTTATTAATCATAGAAAACGTATTAATTCAGTTAAAACTTTACGACACGAATAGGTGCAACGCATTTATATAGCAATGCCTATCTTGAGAAGCATCACGTTAGGATATAGCTATCCTTAAAAAAAACTGAATTATACTTTAGGGGGTTGGAAAAGTGATTCCAGATATCTGGAAGTGAAGTTTACTTTATGTACGTTAAACTGTTTTTTCTCTTCAAACTTTAGTCGATGGGGTAAAGCCGAATTGTTATTCGCAATAATTAATACTAAAGGGTGGCAACATTGATGATGGGAATGAAATGGTGTATTCTCCTTATCTGAGTTATTATGATGCCCTTCATTTTTTAAATCATTGTCAATGTAATCCTCAACTACATATTCATAGAAAGTGTCGCCATAAACTTTATGGTCTTGAAAATGATTTATGATACTTGAAACCTCTTTAATTGGTCCACAAAAATCCATATCTATACTTATTCCTTGAAAAAGGAATAAAAATGACATTGACATGGAGAAGAGTATTTTCATAAAGTTTTACAAAAATACAATTTAATCGATGCACTGGTTGTGCAAAGATTTACGTTTCTTATTAGTGCTTTTTTTAATTCCGAAGGTGTTATTCCTGTCAGCTTATAAAATTGATTGCTTAAATAAGCAACACTACTGTAATTCATCTTAAAGGCAATTACACTCAATGTAAGCTCATCGTACGCTAACAATTCCTTAGAGCACTCCATTTTTTTAGATAATAATGTATTGCTCAAATGTGATACTTTCTACTGATGAAAATAGTGTACTTAAATATTTATTATCAAAATGAATATTTTGTCCTATATAATCTGCCCATTTAAAATCCAAATCTTCCGAAGAATGAAAGATTTCATCTACAACAAGTGTTTTCATTTGTTCAATAAGTTGGCTTTTACGATTGTCTATCAAACTAAATCCTGAATTTTGAAGCGCTTTGAAAAACCATTTTTGGTCTGGACATTTAATGAAGAAACTAATTTGACCTCTCCCAATTTGATAGATATATACGGTATTTCAAATTGCTCAAAAATATTAGATACTGTCGAGATACATCTTGGGCAGACCATATTTTTTAGATGGACGGTATTGGAAATATTTTATAATTAAAATATAATAGTCAAATTTTGATGCCTTTAATTGAAAAGTAAAAGAACAACAGAACGGTTAAAAGAAACAATAATACAATAGCAAGTATCCCTAACGTTTTATCTTTCTTACTAATAGGATATTTGATTTTTTTTCTTCTTTCCTCCTTCCTACTTATTCTACGATTATCACTCATATTTTTTCTTCGCGCACATTTAATTATATCTTCAATATTCTTTTAAGTTATCTACGTTTGGGTCGCGATTCGTGTTAGTCCAATGATTAAAAAAAAATGGATTTATTTCCAAATTTACCTGTATTCATATAATTAATTTTTTGACTTAAATAAAAAAAATTTTTAGTTTTAAATTCTAGAAGTCAAATTTCCTAAACACGGTTATATATTCAGATTAAAACTGCATGAAATCAATTTTTATCCTTTTGTATACGATTAATCATTCGTTTCATGTCTGCTATTTCTTTCTTTTGTGCTTTGATAATATCCTCAGCTAATTTTTTAACTTCTGGATCCTCAATAGCTGCACGTTCACTTGTTAAAATTGCAATAGAGTGATGTGGAATCATTGCCTTCATCCATAGTACATCTCCAATTATAGGTGCTTGTGTTCGGACCAATCCCAAGGCAGTTATAAACAGAATAATACTCCCGGCAACTATACCAATATTCTTATTTTTATTATTATACATATTACGCATAGCAACGAACATTATTATCGCCATTGCTGAAATACCTAGACAACTCATATAGAAACGTGTAAGACTGAAATAAACATGATCGATTGCATAGGAATTTAAATACATAGTAATGTACATTGCTACGAAAGATGCCGCAAGCATTAAAACAAATTTTGTATAATTTCCTTTTTTCATAACTTCTTGGTTGTGTTCTTTTGAATTCATATATTATTTTTAGTTATTTTACTTTCTTTATTTTTCTAATAGTAGGCGAACTTGTAAACCAAAGTAAAAATCCACTGAGTACTGTTATTAATCCTAAAAGTGAAAAAGCTCTTAGAACTATTGTATTAAAATTGTCTCGCCCTTGATAATCCATCGTGTGCGTCATCCAGAGAAAGTCAAACCAGCGCCAATCGCGATGACGTACTGTTTGAAAAGCTCCATTCTCAATCGCTACATAAGCCTTAAGGTTTTCATTATTTTTGTATGAAATTTCATAAGCGGGTAAAGGTCTTCCTCGATACTCGTGATGATTCCCTACAGTTTGAATCCTTTGTATTTGGTCAAATTCTAAATCAGCCAACATATAACGCTCCGCTATATTAATTGCTTCTTCTTCGGTAACACCATCTTTTTTTTTACCTGAAATAGCATTAAAAAGGTGTTCATTATTTATCCAAAAATAAGGTTCGTTATCAATTTCTAATAACTCTAAAAATTTAATATTTTGCTCATTTTCTAACTCAGATGTACTAATCAAGTTTTTAAATGAAGCTCGTTCAGGAACGTATTTTTTGAAATAATCACCATGTATCTCATCTATATCTGTCCAACTAAAATACAACCCGCTAATCGTCCACATCAGGAACTGAATACCTATGAAAAGACCTAAATACCGATGTGCTTTTCTGATTTTTAATGCTGTCTTTCTTTTTACCATTTTAATTTACTTCAAATGGAAATTCAACAACCACCTTCTCCCAACTCAAACTCATTGTACCTGATGTATCGGAAGTCCTTACTATCTTATATTCTAAATGTTCCTGAACTTCCTCGGAAATTTTGGGGGTTACTTTAAATTGCAGTACATCATCCTTCTCGTCATATTCATCTTTACCGTGTTGATTCCAATTGGTATTAAAAATGATTGTCCATTCTTCCTCATTTGGAATTACAAAAAATCCGTATTTGCCAGCTTTCAACTCTTTCCCTTCAATGGTTAAATCTTTATTGGTTTCCACCCAAGTTGCATTATGTGCGCCAGCTTGCCACACCTGATCGTAGACCAACAATCCACCAAATATGATTCTATCTCTAATTCCAGGTGATGAATAGTCGATATGAATATGAGCATCATCTATCATTGCCATAGTTGAAGTATGTGGACTTAATGATTTCTTTAACTGCTTCGATATAGTTTCAGTTTGTGATTGCTCTGGAATTTTTTTGGTTTCTTTTTTATCTTGCTTACAAGAGGTAAAAAGAGTTGTACATAATAATAGGGTAAAAAGAATACGTAGTTTCATATGGTTTTATTTTTTATTTTTTGAAGAAGAATGAGTTTTAATAATTTTCCATTTTTCATCTATTTGCTTTAGAATGGAAGTTGCTACTCCTTTCTTAGCTATAGTTCTACTTTCGCCTTTATCATTGGGCTTTAATACAATGGTATAAACATACGTTTCTGTTGTAAAGGCATAAATGCCATCCACCTGAACATCAATTTCATAATCTGAAAAAGTGAAGCTTTTAAAGTGACCCAATTCTGGCCCTAAATGATGTTCAATATAATGCGAATAAGAACCTTCTACACCTCCAGATTCAAATACCTTAGAATCTTCGGTAAACAACTCAAATGTTCCTTCTGTCGTTAAGTTTTGTAAAGCATCCTTGTATGATTTCATCACGGCGATAACGTCTTCCTTATCCGCTTTGTCCTTACTATTCTGTGCATTAGTAAAATTGACTGATGCAATGAGAACAGTTACTAGTGTAATTAATTTAAGTAGTTTCATAATTATATTTTTAATTAGGGTTATTTATCCACGTGTATTCTATTAATATTGGCAATACCAAAAACCAAAACAAAAAAGCTCAAAAGGACTTCTAGCATTACTATTATTTTTCCTGATACAGAAACGGGTACGATATCTCCAAAGCCAACTGAAGAAAAGGTTATCAAACTGAAATATAAAAACTCAAAAAATTGTCTAATAAATGATGAATTTCCAGTCAACGATGTTTTAAAACTATCAACATTTATTGCATATAGTGCATGATAATCGAATGAGAAGGATAACACAATTAAGAGAATTAAAAATCCAAAAAGGGTTAACACATGGCTAAGCTTATGGCTTTCACCAATTATTTTAGTCAGCTGGATGAAGGTTAGACGTACAATAAAAAAAGCTTTTACAAATGCTAATCCCCCTATAATATATGATATGGTAGGATGAGCAACATTAAGGGACGTCAATAAGACATAGCTCAGCGAGATAACTACAACTAAAATTGTCGTGAATAAAAGCTTCTTAAATAGCTGTTTATAAAAGCTATTTAACTCTGATGTATCGCTTATTTTTTGCATTATTGAATAATTATTTTTTGCCAAATATCTGCATTAGCAAAGCTCCTAAGACTATTATTGCAATTACGGCATAGAGCAAATAATTTAACCCCTTTCTTAATCCAGTCTTTTTTGTTTTTTTATCACATCCGCTATTACAACAATCTTTCATTGTAAATTATTTATTTTATTGTGCCTGTCGAGGGAAGGGGATTGAATACTAACCATTAACTAACCAATCTCCCTTTCCCTAACAGGACTTTTTCCTTATTAATAATCTGGGCGGATACCAAATACGTTTCGCAAACAATCTAAAAACACATTCCTGTCCGACCTATAATTTACTTTTCCAAATTAGTCACTGGTATAAACCTTTTACTGCTGAGGAAAATCATGTATGGTAACAACGCAAATTGCAAGAGTGGAGAAATCCCTATTTCTATTAATGGAATCAAGGGCATTGCCTCTGCATAGCTCCAATCACCATGTGCTAAATGCCAAATTTCTCCAAAAATCGCCCCAACACTTCCCACTAAGATCAAGGGCACTATTATTTCAAAATCCCAATTCATTACCCAATTTACATTTCTATAGACCAATGCAAATCCAAAAAATAGGATAAGTACCATCAACATATCGGCTATGGATGCCAAGGCGCAAAATGAAATATGCTGCCAATCGTATTCAAAACCTTCATATAGCGGACCTTGTAAAACCTCCCAAATAAAATTCACCGAAAATGCTATCACGGCGACTCTAATCATATAGTTCCTATAAATTTTTTTATCCCGTACCTGTTTGGCAAAATGGAAGTACAGCAGAACGACCACGGTCAACGCAATCGTGGGTATAATAAAAATGCCAAGGCTCAATGCTTCCATATCAAGATTTACTTTTCAATAGTTTCTATCACTTTTCCGCATGTTGGCATTTTACTTCCATAGTAAGGATTTTTGACATCGCTACTCTCACTCAACCAATTGCTACCACCATCATACATAGGACAAAATTGTTGGTACAATGTATTTTTTGTTCCCGTAATGGCCACCATATCTGTAATATCCTTACTCAACATTTTAAAGTGCTCGCGTTGATGTTCTATTGGACTTTTGGCAATATGTTCTGCATGTTCAATAGCATCTGCTATGATATCTGCCAGTTCTTTTTGCTCATCTGCTGTATAATTTGACTTGTCAATGGCTTTTAGTGAAGCTGCCAATTTAGCACTTGTTTGAGCTGCCTTTTTGGTATCATCTGCAACTAGGGCTTCTTTTAGAACGAAATAGTCAGATAAAATTGCTTCAGCCTTTGCATCTTGCATTTTGTCCATATTCATTTTCATGCCGTCCATATTCATTTTGCTATGATCCATGTTCATTTTTTCTTTTTCCTGTGCGTTAGTAAAAGAAAGGGTTAACAATAGCATTGCTGCTATACTCATTTTTAAATTTTTCATTTTTCTAGTATTTAATTGTTGTTTATTATTTATTTTTAAGTTCCGTTAAAAATTTGATGATGTCCTGTTTTTCAGTTTCCGAAAAAACGGCATCCCTGTGGATGAGGGTATAAGAGGCTAGAGGCATTTCGTCATTTTCTATCTGACTAATAATTGACTTCAATTTACTTGCCTTTCTTCTATTGCTCAACGAATCCCATTCATTAAAGTTAAGTTCAGTCTTTCCTTCTTTAACATGGTCTTCCAATAACCAAGCTACAGGTTGCACTTTGTTATACCAAGGATAAGCTGTATTGTTGCTATGACAGTCATAGCAGGATACCTTTAACTTTTTTTGAATAGTTTCAGGCACATCATTTACCATCATGAAATCGGTTCTTGGTATCGTGTCGCTTTGGTTACGGGAAGTGGAAAAAAACTGTATTCCCACGAACGCTACCAGTAAAAACAAGGCTATGATCTTAACAATTTTCATTTTAGTTAATTTGTTTTTTAACATTCCCACAGGTTAGCATTTCACTACCATAAAATGGATTTTTAATTTCTTTGATTTCGCTCAACCAGCTTACTTTTTTCATTGGGCAATAATCTAGATACAGTGTTTTATCTGTTCCTAATAAAGTAATTAAATCAGAAATATCTGTGCTCAAGGTTTCAAAATGTTCTCTTTGATGGTCGATAGGGTTTTCTATAATATGCTCTGCTTGTTCTTTAGCACTTTCTGCTATTTCCATATATTCTTTACGGGTTCCATCAGTTAATGTTTTCATGTTAAACTTTGAAAAAGCAGCAAGTAATGCTGTCCCTCCTTTTGCTGCGTTCTCTTTGCTATCGGTTACTAAAGCATTTTTAATTTGCAAGTAAGCATCAATAATCGCTGAAGTTGCTTCATTTTTTTGGGTGCTAACGTCAATATCCCTTGCTGCAGATGACATCTCTGCGCTGTCTCCATTATGATGTCCATCACTGTTATCGTGAGTCATTTCTTCATCATGGTGACCATCGCTGTTATCGTGGTTCATTTCTGAATGATGCTCCTCTTCATTATTGTGTTCTTTTTTTGCATCTTTACAAGACACTGCTGTTAAGGTTATTAATGCTATTGCAACTATACCTAGTGTTGATTTTAATTTGTTCATTTTTATTTGTTTTAGTGTTAATTATGTTTAAAGTTTTTCAATTACATTTTTAAGCTTAGCCGTTATTTCATCGGCAATTTTCATCAATTGTTTGTTATTGACTGACATCATAGAAGCCATTGGGTTAACAGCTTCTACCTCAATCACTCCTTCTTCCACTTC
>CAXBIJ010000192.1:0-7218 GCA_963975675.1 uncultured Maribacter sp.
TTTTATATGGTGACCGAGCAGAACATTGCTGGAACGGAGATCCAGAACAACCAAATGCTATAACTCGTTTACGATATAATAGCATGTATGTGCCTAAAATTATGGAACGTATAGCGATAAGCGCCCCAGAAGGAGCCGATTTAACCAGCTGGAGATATGAATAATAGTTGTTGGTGATAAATTTGTAGTTGTTAATTATGGAATTCAAAACAGAATATGAAATATAGAAGATTCGGTCGTACCGATTGGCAAGTAAGTGAAGTTGGATATGGTATGTGGGGCATGGCTGGTTGGACCGCCAGTGATGATGAGCAATCAGCAAAATCTTTAGATTTAGCAGTTGAAAACGGAGTTAATTTTTTTGATACCGCTTGGGGTTATGGTGAAGGTCATAGTGAAGAGTTGTTAGGTGCGTTGGTGAAAAGACATCCTTCTAAAAAAATCTATACTGCTAGTAAAATACCGCCTAAGAATTTTCAGTGGCCAGCAAAACCTGAATATGCTTTTGAAGATTCTTATCCGACGGCGCATATTATGGATTATACGCATAAAACGTTGAAGAACTTAGGATTGGAACAAATAGATCTTATGCAATTTCATACATGGGATGATGTTTGGAGTGATAGAGAAGAGTGGCAACGCGCTATAGAAGATTTAAAGACTTCTGGTAAAATTTCCGCAATGGGAATTAGTATGAACCGTTGGGAGCCAGAAAATGGAATTAAAGCTTTAAAAACTGGATTGTTAGATGCAGTTCAGGTAATTTATAACATATTCGACCAAGCACCGGTTGATACGCTGTTTCCATTATGTAACGAGATGGATATTGCAACTATAGCAAGAGTACCTTTTGATGAAGGTACATTGACAGGGACAATGACAAAAGAGACTACTTTTCCTAAAGGGGATTGGCGTGGCACCTATTTTGTGCCAGAAAACTTAATTTCTTCTGTAGAACATGCAGATGCATTACGCCCATTAATTCCACTGGGGATGACCATGGCTGAAATGGCGCTTCGTTTTATCTTAATGAACGATAATGTGAGCACAACAATACCTGGTATGCGTAAACAACGTAATGTTTTGGCGAATACTGCAACAAGTGATGGTAAATTACTTTCTAATGAATTGTACCAGGAATTAAAAAAGCATAGATGGGATAGAGTACCTACTTCATGGTCTCAATAATTCCTTTAACTATTTACGTAACTTAAAAACCATCAACCTTTTAGTAAAGCTGATGGTTTTTAGCTGTAAGGACTTCGTGAAATTAATTAATACTCGATAAAAAAGCATCAATTACTTTGCAAATAATTGACTCATATCTTTAAATGCTTTGAATTCTAAAGCATTACCTGCTGGGTCATAAAAGAACATGGTTGCCTGCTCGCCAACCTTTCCCTTAAATCGTATATAGGGTTCGATTACGAATTTTACGTTTTTCGATTTTAGCTCTTCAGAAAAATTTTGAAAAGTATCCCATGGTAAAACCACGCCATAATGAGGTACAGGAACATCATGCCCATCAACTGGGTTGTGGTGTATGCTTTCAGCTTCTGACTTTGGTTTGTAATGAATTACCAATTGATGACCAAAGAGATTAAAATCGACCCAATGGTCGCTACTACGACCTTCTTCGCAATTAAGAATCTCGCGATAAAATGTTCTGCATTCTGCCAAATTGTGAACCGGTATGGCAATGTGAAATGGAGTTACGTTTTGCATAATCACTTATTTATAGTATTGCTCCTCTAAGAAAGCAATTATTTTATCATTTACTTCATTTTGGTGCATAGAATGTCCAAAACCCTCGGTACTCACTAATTCACTTCCTTTCCAATGTTTATGCACAGCAACAGATGCATGGTAAGGAGTTATTTTGTCTAGTTTATCATGAAAAAGCAAACCTTTTTTAGAATTGGTCGATGCAAATTTTGAACTTGAAAATTCTTTTGGGGTAAATCCAAATCTAGAGAAAATATAATCTTCGAGTGCTGTCATTACTTTAGTGCTGAAACCTAAAAGACTTTTGTAATGAGTAAGAATTTCATGAAATTCTGATGGCGAGCCAACTGTCACAATTTTTTCTATGAATACATTCGGGTTTTTATACTCGTTATATAAAACAGTCATACCACCGACTGAATGGCCAATAACCGTTTTAGGCGGATATTTTAGTATGATTGCTTGTAAAGCTTCAGCGTATAAAGGAGCATACCATAATTTCCCTGATGAGTATCCATGAGCAGGTGCATCAAAAGCTATAATATTATAATTAGCTTTTTGTAATTTTTCAATTAGTTTATGCCAGCGCCACGAATTGCTTTCCCAGCCATGTACAAGTAGTACGGTTTCTTTATTTCCTGGCCAGTTATATAGTTGAATTGAGTGCTCCGCAACATTTATAACCTCAAATTTTGCGTCATCTAAATAGGGTTTTTGGTCAGGTAGAACCTTGCCTTTTCTAACAGTACAAAATACTTCGAATGCTTGGTGAGCAATTTTGTTTGGTAGAAACCAAACAAAACTATTGAAATATAAACCGTACAGTTTTGGAATAATTTTTTGAAGTAAAACAGGCACTCTTTTAGCTTTTATAATATGGATTCAAAACTATCTTTCTTTTCGGATGCTATGGTTTTTTATAAACAAAGAATCAATCCCAACCAATCATCATATACTTCACCTTTGCCTTGTCTGGTATTTGTACCTCTTCAATTTTACTATTGGCATTATAACGCAAACTTTCGGGTAGTTCTTTTTTATCTATGGTAAAATACAGGTCATTATCCTTCAGTAAAACAACCACATTATTCAAAGAGGTGATAATTTTCTTTATGGGGTATTTGTCTTTTATTTCTTTAAAAGTGCTCTCTTTAGAGATTCCTTTTTCAGTAACAAATCGGCTATCATTAATTTGAATATTCTGTATGGTTGCAATACTATCTGTATTTGGCGTTAGGGTAAGTAACAGTAAACCACCTCTTTCGTATATTTTAATTTTACTAGCACCACTGCCAAAATTCAACTTTACGGTGTCTTGTACCACAGAGTCTTTTTCAAAAATAAGGTCAATATCTCTGGCTAGGCTTTGTTTGGTTAATTTACCGACTTGATCTCCAGATATTTGAAAATCATTTTTTTCTTCTCCTGCGCAATTTATTAGTATGCAACAGCTCAACATCAATAAAAATGTATAACTAAACTTCATAATTTATCTCATCACTTTTTTTAATACACCAAGTACACCTCTTATAAATGTAGCACTTGTTAATACTTTAATTACTGGGTTTTGTCTAGTACTTGTTCTGCTTGATGTTCTTCTGGCAGCAGGTTCATTTTTTGCTTTTTCTGCTAACTTCTCTGCATCCTCAATTTTTTCATTAAGAATTTCATACGCACTCTCCCTATCTATAATTTCATTGTACTTCTTAACCAACGAAGACTTATCGATAACTTCTTCTAATTCTTGATCCGTTAAAACATCCATTCGACTCATAGGAGCTCTTAATAAAGTAGCTGCTAGGGGTGTAGGTCTACCTTTTTCATCTAAGGCCGAAATTAAGGCTTCACCAATACCTAAAGAGGTCAAAACTTCCTTAGTATCGTAGTATTCAGATTCAGGATAATTTTCTGCCGTTAATTTAATTGCCTTTCGGTCTCTAGCGGTAAAAGCTCTTAATGCATGCTGAACTTTTAATCCTAATTGAGACAAAACATCGTTTGGTACATCAGTTGGGTTTTGAGTAACAAAGTAAATTCCGATACCTTTTGAACGAATCAACTTAACGATACTCTCAATTTGATCTAACAATGCTTTTGAAGCTTCTTTAAAAATAAGATGTGCTTCATCAATAAACAATATTAATTCTGGTTGGTCGCTATCTCCTTGTTCTGGGAACGTGGCATAAATCTCAGCCAATAAACTAAGCATGAAAGTGGAAAATAATTTTGGTCTATCTTGTATGTCGGTCAATCTTAAAATATTGATATAACCTCTTCCTTTTTCGTCAATTCGAGTTAAGTCATTGACATCAAAAGATTTTTCTCCGAAGAACAATTCTGCACCTTGCTGTTCAAGCTCTATAATTTTTCTTAATATGGTACCTGTTGAGCTTGTAGATATTCTACCATACTCTTTAGTGAATTCTGCTTTACCAGCACCGGTTGCGTATTGAAGTACTTTTTTAAAATCCTTCAAATCTAATAAGGGCATTTTTTGGTCATCACAGTATTTGAAAACTACGGCAACGATACCTTCTTGAGTTTCTGATAGATCTAGAATACGGGATAAAAGAATGGGTCCGAATTCAGAGACTGTAGCCCTAAGTTTAACGCCATCTTGTTCTGATAAAGAAAGTATTTCTACAGGAAAACTGCTTGCTTCAAAAGGGATGCCGATTTTTGCATGACGCTCATCTATTTTAGCATGACCTGCACTAGGTTGTGCTAATCCACTTAAATCACCTTTTAAGTCCATTAAAAGAACGGGGATTCCTTTTTGGGATAAATTTTCAGCTAAAACCTGCAATGTTTTGGTCTTACCTGTACCTGTAGCTCCAGCAATTAGACCATGCCGGTTTAAGGTTTTTAATGGAATCTTTACAAAGGCATCTTTTACAGCTTCACCATTTAGAATGGCTGCACCCATAATTATATAATCACCTTTGGTAGCATAACCCTCTTCAATATGCTTAAAAAAATCTTCGGTACCGGCCATGTTATAAATTTTGCATAAAAATAGGGGATTTTTAACCAAACCAAAAGGTAACAGCTACCTTAAATACTACATAGTTTTCAACAGTTGTAGCGCTTTGAAAAATCTGTTGTGCTAAGTTCATTCAGAAGTACTCATGGTAAGAAAATTAGGAAGTAAAACGTATCTTTGCCAGATGAAAAATGTGGAGGTACTTGAGAAAGTGAATCAAGGAGTGTTTTTGCCCTTAATGGAAGAATTCTACACCATTCAAGGCGAGGGTTTTCATAAGGGAACTGCAGCTTACTTTATTCGAGTGGGTGGCTGTGATGTAGGCTGTCATTGGTGCGATGTAAAGGAGAGTTGGAATGCTGAAACGCACCCACCTACCGATATTGAGAAAATAGTTAAGAATGCGGCTAAATATTCAGATACGATTGTAGTTACTGGTGGTGAGCCCTTAATGTGGAATATGAACCCATTAACGAGTGCATTAAAAGAAAAAGGCTTAAAAACACATATTGAAACTTCAGGGGCATATGCATTAACGGGTGATTGGGATTGGATTTGTCTTTCCCCTAAGAAAAACAAATTACCTGAAGGTCGAATTTACGATGAGGCTCATGAGCTAAAAGTGATTGTGTTTAATAAGCACGATTTAATTTTTGCCGAAGAACAAGCTGCGAAAACAAATGCTAACTGCATATTATATTTACAGCCAGAATGGAGTGTACGAGATAAGGTTGTTCCTATGATTGTAGATTACGTGATGAAAAATCCGAAATGGAAAGTATCATTACAAACCCATAAGTATTTAAATATACCTTAATCAAAAAACCATGCAATTGCATGGTTTTTTTGATTTACTTGAATTTGATATTATCGACCGCCATTGGCTTGAATATCTAGAGTGCATTCTGGGTCAAGTCCTAATACTGCGGCATTAGATTTCGAAGTCGAATGTTGTAAAAGATTTAAAACACTATTTCCAGAAAGCGTACATCCTGCTTTTATACCAGCTTCATATTGTGCAATTGAATTTGCTCGAATAGATTTTCCTGATGAACCACCAAACACTAATTCTGAGCGCATAAGGCATCCATTTTGATTACAATGATTGTCGCTGACCAGGGCACCCTCGCTATTTTCAGATTGAGATTCATGGTCATTCACCATATCGGTGCCTAAATTAACTAATCCAAAAAGGTGGCCAAATTCATGGTTTAAAGTAGTCGTTTCTACATCCGAATCACTGATTGAGCTACTTTTAGACGCTAACTTCTTTATGGTAACTTCATGAATGATCATTGAGGTATTGCGATAAACTGCCCCTAAAGTTACTAAGCCACCATCTAGATCATCGCCTTCTGCGGGTGCATCAGCAAAATAAATATAGATAGCTAAAGTGCCGTCAGAGTTATATGCAGTTCTGTTTTTAGTTTCTAAATCTGCAATTTCTTGAAGGGTAAGTTCATCTTCAACAGGGCTAGAAAGTTCTTTGTATATAATTTGAATATCTGTCTTAAAAGTATGTTCTTTTAGATAATCAGTGAATTGGGTCATTGCAGACGCAGTAGGCCTAAAACCAGTCACATAGGCAATCTCGATTAACATTTTATCAAAGTTTTCATTCGATAGAATGTCATTGGCCGAATCTCCAGTAGCCAATAAGTTCGCTTTTTTATCAGCTTCTGGAATTACAGTTTCATCTACGGGATTAGGTGAACTTTTAGAACAAGAAACGAAGCAAGTAATTAGCCCTATTAGTAATAATTTTTTTAATATATTCATATTCTTGGTTTGTCTTAAAGTATAACGAAAAAATAAGCCTGCTATTATTTGGTATGAGTCAATCTTGCTAAATAGTCGAAATGTTCGCCTTCCATTACAAGTTCACAGTCTAAATTACTATAATTTGCCGCACGTTGTAAAGTATTGTAATCTACATATAGCCATGGGAAGGACTCGCTTTTTTTATTTTTATACTCCATACTGAAACTTATCTCACCATAATAGGTTACATCCTCAGGAATCCAATAACCACCATCTTCATCATTCTCGAACATATAAATGATATCGCTTGAGTCTAAGAGAATTTGCCCATCAGTTTTAAGTAATGACTTCAATTTAGCGAAAAATTTTTCTAAGCCATTTAGAGTACCGGCTAAGCCAACACCATTCATTAAAATTAAGATCGTGTCATATGTTTTGCCTTCAAAGTTTAAAAGATTTTCATTGATGGGGTTTTTAAGACCTCTTAGTTTACTTACCTCAATTGCACCTGATGAAGAGTCTAGACTGGTAACTGAAAGACCTTTATTCTGCAAATACAGACTATGGCTACCTGCACCACAACCAACATCTAAAATTTCTCCTTGGCAAATCTTTAAAGCTTTTTGCTCTAATTTAGGCATGTCTTTGAAAGTCCTGAACATATAGGGTAGGGGTAACTGGTCTTCCTCATCTAATGAGGAATAGGTGGTAATATCTTCACTGTACTTAGCTAGTTGATAGTCTAAAAG
>CAXBIJ010000193.1:0-7184 GCA_963975675.1 uncultured Maribacter sp.
GTAAAAAGAAAAAGCTACCTGTACAATTTCAAAATATAAAGAATACCACGGCAATACTCGCGCAGAATAATATTACCTACGAAAATATTGATGTGTACACTATAAAGCAGCTTAGCGAAATCTTAGGAGTTGACGGTATTATTAGCGGTACCCTAGACCTTAATATTTTATTATCTGACGGTGTACCAACAGAATTCAGTTTCACAGACTATATCTCAGGTGGTGCTAATTACGGCCGTATTGGAATAAAAATAAGTGATGGTAATTCAGGTAAGTTACTATGGAAATATGAAAAGGAAATTACAAAAAAGACCGGTAAAAACACTACAGACCTTATTGACCGTATGATGAAATTAGCTATTCGTAAATTTCCTTATGAAAGAGAGCGCAAACGTGATCGAGTTAAAGAGTAATTAAGCCTCAATAATAGCTTTCAAAATACCAATCGTATAGTCAATTTCCTCTGTTGTATTGTAGGTCGAAAACGAAAACCGTACAGAAGGTTTTTTCATATCTTCTTTAGATAAAATCTCGGATAATACATGTGAACCTGTATCACTACCAGACTGGCAAGCACTCCCCTTAGAACAAGCAATACCTTTAATATCTAAATTAAATAATAGCATCATTGCTTTATCTTCAGTAATTGGTAAGCAAACATTAACTAGTGTATAGGTACTCTTCTCTAAATCACCTGAATGGCCATTAAATTTAGCCTCAGGAATTTCTTTTTTAACCTGTTCAATAAAGTAAGATTTAAGTTCTTCAACATATTTCTTTTCTTTATCCAAATTTTCATAAGCATGTATAAACGCCTCTTCTAGTCCGACTATATTATGAAAAGATTCTGTGCCTGCCCTAAGACCGCGCTCTTGAGAACCACCAGAAATCATACAGCTCATACCTGAATTTTTACGAATAAAAGCAAAACCTATTCCCTTAGGTCCATGAAATTTATGAGCAGCAGCAGCTAAGAAATCAATTGGAAAAGCCTTAACATCCCAATTATAATGACCAAGAGACTGTACTGTATCAGAATGTACTAATGCATCGTATTTTTTCGATAAAAGAGTAATTGCCTCTAAATCTATTTTATTTCCAATTTCATTATTCACATGCATTAAGCTCACTAGTTTCTTAGAATCATCACGTTGCAATAAGGTTTCTAAATGTGCCATATCAGGATTACCAAAAGCATCTAAATTCACGAATAACAATTGAACGGAATCCTTTTTTTCTAATTCTTCAACCGTGTGTAATACCGCGTGATGCTCAATTTTTGAGGTAATAATAGTTTTAACACCTAAATCACGTACTGCACATCTAATAATCATGTTATCAGCTTCGGTACCACCAGAAGTAAATATAATTTCAGAAGGTTGTGCGTTTATATACTTAGCAATGGTTTTTCTAGCGCTTTCAATTGCAGTTTTTGCAGTTCTACCAAAACTATGTGTAGAAGAAGGGTTACCATACGAATTTGCTAAAGCATCTTGCATTTTGGCGATAACCGTTGAATGCACTTGTGTAGTTGCTGCGTTGTCTAAATATACATGTTTCATATAAGCATACTCTTAAATAAATAAAAAACAAAAATAGCTCAAATAAAGTTAATTAACCCATAAATGAAAGCCATGCTACGGAGAGATTTCCAAATTTTAAATTAAATTTGAACTATGAAAAAATACCTTTTTATTGGTTGTTCAATTTTATTTTTTGGTTGTAATGACGGTGATTTACAAATCGAAACTGTTGATTTTGATAGTATAGTTACGGTTCAAAACTGCGATGCGGTATCTGTTTCAACATCGAATGTTCTGTTTAAAATAAATGGTGATGAAGCTTTAATCGTAACATTACCAAGCGGACTTTTGAAAAATACGGTAACTACAACTGATATATCTAGTGCTGTACCAGGAAACTCACAGGTAAGCTACAGAATATTTTCAGATAAGGTGACAAGTGCATATTTCTGTGATTCTCCACCACCATTAACACCTACAGTTATGGAAGAAATTGAAGCTCAAGGCGGAAGCATATTAGTAACTACAAGTTCTACCGATAATATAACTTTTACACACACTATTAAATTAAGCGGTATTACATTTTTAAATGAAAATGGAAGTAGAATTACTGACTTACAAATAAATGAATTCGGTACAGTAACTACTGGAGGTTAATTTAGAAGTTCTGAAAAATATAAACCTCGGTTGCACCTAGACCATATTTTTGATAATCGGCATCGTAGAATTTTACGTTTTCGTATTTTCTAAATAAATAACCCAACTCTTCTTTGAGCACCCCTTCACCTACCCCATGTATAAAAACAATCTTTTGAATACGTTTACTAATAGCAAAATCTAATTGTCTTTTAGCTGTATCTAATTGTAGGTTCAGCATTTCAAACTTTCCTATCTGTTTAGGATTTTGCATTAACTGATTTATATGAAGATCTACCTCCATTTTAGGGGTAGATCTTTCTTTAACTTTAAGAACAGTATGCTTCTTACGCTTTGGTAATTCTTTCTCTTTTTTAATTTCAGCAATTTCAGAATTCGAAACCCGTATCTCATTTGAAATATAAACCAATTCATTTGCCATGAAATCTAACGAAAATCCGTCATCACATACTATGGTTATTTCTTCTCCATTGATTGATTCTATTACACCCTTGATAACGTCGTCAATAGTTTCTACGGTATCACCTATCTGAAATTGAGACATGTTTTTATTTTGAATAGTCAAAAATAATGGTAATTTTCCGACTTATTATTCAAATTAAAAATGCGATTGAAAGCGTTATTTATTATTTTAGGGCTAGACAACTATATGTTGCCCTGCTTTACCAAACAAATAATAGGCGTAGACTGCCCTGGTTGTGGTCTGCAGCGTTCAGCGTTATTTTTACTAAAAGGAGAATTTTGGGCTGCTTTTCAAATGTATCCGGCTATTTATCCTATGTTATTATTATTTGCCTTTTTAGGTATCAATAAGTTATCCCCCATAAAATATTCTAATACGATTACGATTACACTTATGATTAGCACCGTAGGCTTTATTTTGACCAATTACATTTTAAAATTTATCTAACTAAACCTTTAAATTATGGAGCAACAAAAATTACCCAATGTTACATTAGCACTAGTACTTTCTATTTTAGGATTTGTATGCTGTTGTGTCGGCGGATTACCAGGTATTATTCTAGGGGGTATTTCTTTATTTTTATTAAATAAGGATGAACAAAAGTATAAATTGAATCCAGAAGACTATTCAAACTATAGCACGCTAAAAACAAGTAAAATTTTGGCTATTGTAGTTTTAGTCTTAGGAGTTCTATATTTAGCATATTCAATCTATGGAATTATGAGTATAGGCGGATGGGATGCATATATGGAGCAAGTAAAAATTATGACTGAACAATATTCTCAATAAATTAATGGACAATTCTGTAGAATATAAATCAATACCAGGAGCTAGTAATGCCCTTACTTTCGGCATATTATCTATCGTTTTAACCTTATTCTGTTGCGGCCCCTTCGGAGCTATTTTCAGTATTATTGGTTTAAGTAATGCTAAAAAAGCTAAAAACTTTTATGAGGCAAACCCTGGAAATTATAGAGGATATGAAAATGTAAATACCGGTAAAATTTTATCTTACATTGGGCTTGCATTAGCTGTAATTCTCTTAATATTAACAATTATTTATTTTGGATTGATTATCGCATTTTTTGCGGCTGCAGATTTCCAATAATTAAATTATAATCAAAAAAAATCCCCGATTTTCATCGGGGATTTTTTTATTTCTATTTTTTAAACTCTTTAATAGTTTTAATAATAATGGAAACACAATCTAGAAGTTCTTCTTTTGTCATTACCAAAGGTGGCGCAAAACGAATGATATTTCCGTGAGTGGGTTTTGCAAGAAGTCCGTTCTCCTTCAAAGCCATACAAATATCCCAAGCAGTACTACTTTCTTCTGTATCATTAATTAAAATTGCATTCAAGAGACCTTTACCCCGAACACTATTAACCAAATTAGTAGTCGTTATAAATTTATTTAACTCGTCTCTAAAAAGTTCACCCAATACGAAAGCATTCTCTGCTAGCTTTTCATCTTTTACAACTTCTAAGGCTGCCATACCTACAGCAGCAGCAATAGGGTTACCACCAAAAGTACTACCATGATTACCTGGCTGAATTACATTCATAATAGCATCGTTTGCCAATACCGCAGAAACAGGATAAGCACCACCAGATAATGCTTTTCCTAAAATTAAAATATCTGGTTTTGTTTCAGGTGTGCCACTACAATGCTTATCTGAACAAGAACAATTACCACAAGTAGCAAGTAAACGTCCTGTTCTAGCAATACCAGTTTGAACTTCATCGGCTATAAAAAGCACATTATACTTTTCGCAAAGTGCTTTCGCTCCACTTAAATATCCAGCAGAAGGTACATAAACGCCAGCTTCACCTTGTATAGGCTCAACCAAAAATCCTGCAACATTCTTATTTGATTTTAACACCTTTTCAAGGGCGTTAAGATTGTCATATTCTATTTTTATGAATCCGTCTGTATAGGGTCCAAAATTTTTACGCGCTACAGCATCATTTGAAAAAGAAATAATGGTTGTTGTACGGCCGTGAAAATTATTTTCACAAACAACTATTTCTGCTCTATTCTCAGCAATACCTTTCTTTTCATATGCCCACTTTCTACAAATTTTAAGAGCTGTCTCAACAGCCTCTGCACCTGTATTCATCGGCAAAAGCTTATCGAAATGAAAAGTTTCGGTAGCATACTTTTCATATTTACCCAACATATCATTATAAAACGCTCTTGACGTCAATGATAATGTTTTGGCTTGTTCAGTCATCGCATTTACGATTTTCGGATGACAATGACCTTGATTTACTGCTGAATAGGCAGAAAGGAAATCATAATATTTTTTTCCTTCCACATCCCAAACAAATACTCCTTCACCCTTACTTAACACAACAGGTAATGGATGATAGTTGTGGGCCCCGTGTTTCTCTTCTAATGCAATAGCATCCTTAGAAGAAATGTTTTCTAAATTTGACATGATAAAAATTACTTTAAATAAAACTTTAGCAATTCCTTCTATACCTTTTTCCTTTCTGATCCCGATAGTTATCGGAACGAAAATTCAGCGTGGGAGAGAAATCATCCTTGTAGAAAATCAAAAATACAAATTATTGCCATCAAAAATAAAAATTACGACCAATGGTTTCAATATCTTGTTAATACTATCAACAACAGCATTCTCAATTCAAAGAAACCATTTATTTTTGCGGCATGCGAAAAAAGACAAAGCGAGAGATTTTTGAAAATGTTACGGTAGTAGATGCGGCAGCCAAAGGTAAAACCATTGGAAAAGCACCTGATGGTAGGGTTATTTTTTTAACTAACACCGTACCAGGCGATGTGGTTGATGTTCAGACAACAAAAAAACGCAAAGCTTATTTCGAAGGAAAAGCAATTAAATTTCATTCTTTTTCAGATAAAAGAGTTGACCCAGTATGCCAGCATTTTGGAGTATGTGGTGGTTGTAAGTGGCAAGACATGGGTTATGAGTACCAACTTTTCTACAAACAAAAAGAGGTAGAAAATAACTTAAGAAGAATTGGCCATCTAGATTTGCCAGAATTAACACCCATTCTTGGCTCTAAAGAACAGTATTTCTACAGAAATAAAATGGAATTTTCTTTTTCAGATAGTCGTTGGTTAACGTTAGATGAAATACAATCTGATAATCAAATTGAAGATAAAAATGCCTTAGGTTTTCATATACCAGGTATGTGGGATAAAATATTGGACATTAAAAAATGTCATCTCCAAAAAGACCCATCAAATGCAATTCGGTTAGAGACAAAAAAATTCGCTATTGAAAATGGATTAACTTTTTTTAATCCTAGAAACCAATATGGTATGTTGCGTACCTTAATGATACGTGCATCTTCTAATGGTGAAATAATGATTCTGGTTCAATTCTTTGAGAACGAAAAAGAGAAAAGAGAGTTGCTTTTAAATCATCTTTCCATAACTTTTCCTGAGATAACCTCATTACTATATGTTATCAATCCGAAGCAGAATGATACCATATATGATCAAGAAATAATTTGTTTTGCAGGTAGAGACCATATTTTTGAGGAGATGGAAGGTCTCAAATTCAAAATCAACGCTAAATCTTTCTACCAAACTAATTCAGAACAAGCATACGAATTATATAAAATAACAAGGAATTTTGCTGATTTAAAAGGTGATGAACTTGTTTATGATCTCTATACAGGTACTGGTACCATTGCCCAATTCGTATCTAAAAAAGCTAAGAAAGTAGTAGGTATTGAATCTGTTCCTGAAGCAATTTCAGATGCTAAAGCAAATGCCATAAGAAACGACATCAAAAATGTAGACTTCTTTGTTGGGGATATGAAAAATGTTTTCAATGA
The DNA here is from genome assembly GCA_963975675.1 of uncultured Maribacter sp. Classification (GTDB taxonomy): domain Bacteria; phylum Bacteroidota; class Bacteroidia; order Flavobacteriales; family Flavobacteriaceae; genus Maribacter. The sequence continues at coordinate 6,472 of CAXBIJ010000193.1, forward strand.
ACAGTTTATCGCTCAGAATGGTGTACCAGATGTTATTATTACTGACCCACCGCGCGATGGTATGCATAAAGATGTTGTACAACAAATACTAAACATTGCTCCCAATAAAGTGGTATATGTCAGCTGTAATAGTGCAACCCAAGCTAGGGATTTAGAAATGATGAAAGATATGTACGTGATAACAAAAGTGCAACCTGTAGATATGTTTCCACAAACCCATCACGTCGAAAATGTTGTACTTTTAGAAAAGAAAGTTTAAAATGAGAAGTTTTCGAATTGGCATATTACTGTTTTTAAGCGTTATTGTCGTGGCATCATGCGAGAAAGATGATATTTGTGTAGAAGGCGGCACTCCATTATTGGTTATTGAATTTTATAATATTTCTGACACTTCAGCTTTAAAAACCGTACCAACACTAAGAGTGGTTGGGGTTGGAAAAAATATTACTGTAAATACCATTGCTGACAGAACAACCCTGGGCACAATATCTATTCCACTAAAAACAGATGTCGACGTTACAAGTTTTATAATGATTTCAGGTTCGGCTTCTGCAGAAAACGGTTCAGAAACAGGCAATATAGATACCCTTAATTTCTCATATAAAAGATTAGAAGATTTTTTATCTCGGGGATGTGGTTTTGTTATAAACTATGATAGTTTGCAAGCAAATGTAACTGCTGACACCAATAATTGGATTAAAGATATAGAGGTA
>CAXBIJ010000194.1:0-7147 GCA_963975675.1 uncultured Maribacter sp.
AAACCTGTAAAGAAAATAAGGTGAAATTGATGTATGCGGAGGAATTGTGTTTTACGCCAAAATATGTGCGCTTAAAAGCCTTGTTAGATGAAGGCGCTTTGGGGTATCCGGTACTTTTTAAACAGTCTGAAAAACACGATGGCCCTCACGCAGACCATTTTTATGATGTTGAAAAATCAGGGGGTGGCGTTATGATGGATATGGGATGCCATGCCATTCAGTTCTTTAGGTGGTTAAACCCAAAAGCCTCTATTGTTTCGGTATATGCACAAATGCAAACCTCTGTGCATAAAGATAAAACTATAGGAGATGACAATAGCGTGCTCATCTTAGAATTTAGCAATGGGGTTACCGCAATTGCAGAAGAAAGCTGGATTAAAAAGGGGGGTATGGATGATAAAGCCGAAATTCATGGAAGTGAAGGTGTCGCCTATGCCGATGTACTACAAGGCAATTCCATATTAACCTATAGTGAAAAAGGGATTGGCTATGCCGTAGAAAAAGCTGGGAACACCAAAGGGTGGAGTTTTACCATGTATGAAGAACTGTGGAACTATGGCTTTCCACAAGAGATGGCCCACTTTGTAGACTGTGTTAAAAATGACCGCACTCCACTCGTTACCGGTGAGGATGGTAAGGCCGTTTTAGAGGTTCTTTTCGCAGCATATGCTTCGGCAGGAGAAGGGAAAAAAATCAAGTTACCTTTTAAAACCGATGCCAAAAAACCGTACTTATTATGGAAAAAATAAATCGCAGAAATGCTTTAGGGTTAGTAGCCCGATGGTCTGCCGCAAGTTTTATCCCCTTTTCTTGGCTTCTTGAGGGATGTGCAGAAGATAGTAATCCCTCATTATTAAACCACGAATACCAGTCGCTTCTAGCAGTTATTGTTGAAATTATATTACCCGAAACGCCTACCTCTCCTGGAGCAAAAGAGGCCAACGTGCAGCATTTTATAGGGCTCATGGTAGAAGACTGTTACGAAATTGAAAGAAAAGACCGCATCATTGTTGGACTAAACCAATTATTGCGCAGTGGGTTTTTAGACCTCACCGCAGAAAAACAATATAATATTATTGCCCAATTAGACGAGGAGGCAAATTCGATAACCAGCAAAACCCAATATTATTTTAAAGATCTTAAGTCGCTTACGCAATGGGGATATTTTTCTTCTAAAATTGGCATCATGGAAGGGTTGCGATACAACCCTATCCCCGGATCTTATAAAGGCTGTGTTCCTTATACGAATGAAATAGCGTGGTATTAATGAAGATACATCAATGTAAAGATTATGAGGAAGTAAGCAAAACAGCTGCCGATTGGTTCATTCAAAAGGTTAAGGAAAACCCTCTAAGTAAAATTGGTATTGCCACCGGAAACTCCCCTTTAGAAATGTATCGCCACATCTCGAAGACAGCAAGCCAGCATACTACAGCTCTTTCTTTGTTTCAATTAGATGAATGGGTGGGATTGTCTAAAAATCAACATAGTTGTAGAAGTTTCATTGAAAAAGAGGTGAGAATTCCTTGGGGAATACCTGTTGATAGCACACATTACTTTTCTCCTACTTTACATCTTGCTAGTAAAATACAAGCAGAGAATGCTGTGGCTTCGATGCAAAAAAAACTTGATGAGAAAGGTCCGCTAGATATCCTCATTTTAGGAATGGGGAAAAACGGTCATTTGGGTTTTATTGAGCCTGGTGAAAAATGGCCACCCAATGCGTGTTATGTTTCAGCATTGGCACCATCTACCCAAAATCATACGATGATTCTCTCTGAGCAAACTCCCCCAACGATTGGGGTAACTTTAGGCATAAAGTCCATTTTGCAAGCAAAAGAAATTCTATTTATTGTAACAGCAACAGGGAAAACAGCAGCGTATACTCAATGGCTCACAAAAGAAATAACCCCAAGCCTACCTGCGAGTATTTTATGGAAACACCCCAAGGTTACGTTGGTAACAGATTTGTAGTGCTCATAGCTATACATATCTTTTAACGTTCAGGATTTAAAGAAACTCAATCGAAACTTAGAAGCTGTTTCGTGATTTTTAAAACGATTAGAACGTGTTGAGCTTCTATTAGAAAAACTTGTCCTTCAAGCCACAGTGTATACAATTAAAAAATACAGTACTTAAATATAAAATGACAACAGAGCAGAAAATGGAAGCATACGTAATGAAACATGTTTTTAGTAGAAAGAAAAATTAGAATAACTTTAATGTTTATTCCGAAAACGAACTTGCCTTATATGTATGCAAAGGAACATATTCTTTTACCATATATGGAGTCAATGCTTTTAGGGTTTTTCCATTAACAGGATGTAACCCAGGTGACGTGAAGAATTCAATTTCCCTACCAGATTTGTAATACCAAATCAAAGGCTCCTGAGTAGCCTCATCAAAAAACTCGGTCGTTAAGTCAACCTCTACTTTTTTAAAATTCTTTAACCTCACTTCATCTATAGGAACTACTTTCTCTTTATAACTAACGGCGCAATCAGCTTTTTCATAATGGTCAATTTTCCACACCATACATCCGACATTATTATTTACACTCAACCCAAAAATCAACGCTACTATTAAAATCAAACTAGTTACTAATGCAAGTTTCGTTTTCTTACTCCATCCTTTACTAGCTATAATCTTACCATTTTGTTTAACATAATCTGAATACGAATCAAAATTCAGATAAAGACATAACTGATTAATAGTATGCTCACTCTGTTTCCCGACATTACCTTTTTCTTCAAAATATTTATCATATAATCTCTCTAAGGTTTTAGAACTTATATCTATTGATTGAGAAATATGGTTACACAAGGCATTTTTTGTATCCCCAGCACAATCAACTTTAGCCTTTACAAAAACTTTCTCTACTATGTCCTTAATAATCACCCTTTTCATACCGTTAAAATCCAATTTAAAAATTACAGCAGCATAAATAATATAGCTCTAAGACCCTATTAACATTGGTGTCCAATAAATGTCTGACACTAGTCAAACCTTTGTCTAATCTAAATCTATCAACTTCACTTTTCTTTGTCTCAGATTGATTTAGGCTATGCATTGCTAACACTGCCTATTAGTATATCGGTCTCTCGGAAATCTAAAATGCGGTCGGTAAATAACCCGGTTGAGAAGTAGGTTAGGCACTACCGCATTTGGATTTCTACTTCTCAAACTTGGGAGACGTCCCTTCATTTTAATGTGCGATTTATGTCGCAATTAATCACTGATTTCTAATTCGGACAGCCATAGGCATGTCCAAAAATCTTAAACAAAATGAAGAAAATTTATATGATTTTATTTACGGTAATCCTCAATTCAGCTTTTTTTTCGTGTAATCCTGAAAATTTATCTGAGGCTGAAATTGAGCTACAAGCCTGCTTTAGTGATGGTGAAGACATTCCACCTCCGCCTCCACCACCACCAACAGGAAATTAATACGTAATTTGTTTTTACATTAGGGGAATGAAGCCTAAAAAAAAATCATTCCCCTTTTTTTATAGTATACCATTAGTGTTCCTTCTATATGCTTCATCATTTTCTTTTGCTCAAACAGAAATTGATAGTTCACGGTATTATTATAATGCGATTACAGCGCCAGAGTTGCCTGAAGAACTTCCTTCCGCAATAAATTTCTATACTAAAAAGAAACAACAAGATTTAAATAAAAATGATACGCTAAACGCTATTAGAAATTTAAGGCTATTGGCTATGGGAGAGTTTAAAATAGGTGATAATTACGATAGTGAAAATCATATCGTTGAAGCCCTAGAACTTATTGAATCCATGGCTTTCAAAGATACCTTAATCAATGCCAGAGTAGGCTTATATAATCAACTAGGTCGAATTTATAGAGCATCGCAAAACCACCCAGCTGCCCAAAATTCTTTTAACAAGGCTTTGGCCATCGCAAAAAAAGCAAAGGATAGCATTATTATACTTAATAATAAGGCAAACGTCTACAAGGATGCCCTCGATTACAAAAATGCCATTGACATCTATACTATACTTTATCAAAAAAGTGTACAAACTCAAGACAGTCTCCAAATTGCCTTGGTTCTCGATAATTTAGGCTATGTGCAATCAAAAACAAATACCCCTGCAGCATTAGGCAACCTAAAAAAGGCATTGGATATCAGAAAGGATAAAAATTATTTGGTCGGGCTACATTCTAGTAATAGCCATTTGGCAGAATATTATTTGGATAGAAACGATACCTCTCAAGCAAGAACATATTCGCAGAATGCCTTGGATATGGCCAATACCATAAATAGTAGCTCCCTTAAATTAGATGCGCTAGCATTCTTAATGCGATTGGACAAAAACCCCTTCGTCAATGAATATAAGCGTTTAGTAGATAGTATTGCCAGTGTCAAACAACTTGCCGAAAACAAGAATGCCTATTTTAAATATAATGTAGTCGAGGAGCAAAAGAAAACCCAGGCAAGCCAATTATTACAAGCGGTAGAGTCTCGAAAGCGTTTAATATATCAATTCTTGGCTTTGTTTATTCTACTGGCATTAATCGCCTCCTATTTTATATTTAGATATCGGTATAGAAAAGCAAAAATTGAAGAAGTGTATAAAACTGAAACAAGGATTGCCAAAAAAGTACATGATGAGGTTGCCAATGATATGTATAAGGTAATGACATCGCTTGAAAATAATCCTAGTGTAGATAATGAGGTATTAGATGAAATGGAGAGAATTTATTCAAAAACTAGGGACATTTCTAGAGAAAATAGTGCAATAGATCTTAATCAAGATTACGGTCTACAATTAAACGATTTATTACTGGGCTATAAGAACCAAAATGTGACTATCGTAACACGTAATCTTTCAAAAATAGAATGGAAGGACGTTTCGGAAGTTAAAAAAACAGCCATTTACCGGGTATTACAAGAATTAATGACCAATATGCGCAAACATAGTATGGCCACTTCTGTTGCACTTGTTTTCACCCAAGTAGGTTCCAAAATCGAAATAAAATATCGTGATAACGGCATAGGATGTGACCTTTTTAAAAAAAATGGGCTCCAAAATACGGAAACCCGTATCGCATCAATAAATGGAACCATTAGCTTTGAATCAAAGAAAAATGACGGATTCAAGGCAACCATAATAGTATAGTACATGTTTAAGAAAGTTTTAATTGCAGAGGATATGGAAGACATCAATAAAGGTGTACATACCCTATTGACCGAACTTGGCGTAACCCAAATTAAACAAGTACAATATTGTGATGATGCCTACTTAAAGATTAAAAGAAGCGCATTGGACAATGAACCCTTCGAATTACTAATCACTGACCTATCTTTCAAAGCAGATCACCGCTCCCAAAAATATTCTTCTGGTGAAGCGTTGGTCAAAAAACTGAAAAGCGAGTTTCCCACATTAAAGGTTATCGTCTATTCTGTTGAAGATAGGTTACAACCGGTACGGAACCTTTTCAACAATCATGGTATAAATGCCTATGTATGTAAAAGCAGATCTGGACTCAAAAATTTAACCACTGCCATTGACGAAGTATTTAGTGGTGCTACTTTTTTATCTAATGAAGTATCTAATGCATTTAATAGTACCAACGAACTGGAAATAGATGATTATGACATTTCGTTATTAGACAATCTGAGCAAGGGTCTTTCTCAAGAAGAAATAAGTGCTTTATATAAAGAGAAACATATTTCACCAGCTAGTTTAAGTAGTATAGAAAAACGATTGAACAAACTACGCATACAATTCAATGCCAATAATGCTATTCAACTTATCGCTATAGTCAAGGATTTGGGACTCATTTAATGAACTCTTTTTTATGTTTTTAAACCCCCTTACGGATACCCGTAAGGGGGTTTCCTTTTTAGAGTATAGATTTGAATTATGAAGCAAAAACGTCAATGATAATGACTTTAGGCCAGCCTATTGGTGAGGTGATCGGGGGAAATATCTGATTCGGTAGGTTTGGCCCTTTATTATAGAAATAGAATACATATTCATTAAAACAAACATTTAAACTTATGAGAAATTCAATGCTAGTCCTATTCACATTATTAGTTTTCATTCCTAAACATAATAATGCTCAAGATAATGGTGCCGTTATTGCAGGCGCAGTAGGTGCTTTAGCCGCAATTGGCGCAGGGGTAGCAGCCGTAGAGCAGATGAAGGAACAAGCAGAATTAACTGCAACAGAATGGTTATTGGCCAATAACCCTGAGATTACCAGTTTTTCTTTACAGACCATAGATTTCAATGGCAAAAAATTGAAAGATATGTCCTCTGCCTCAGTAATTACTTTTAAAATTCAAGAATTTGTACCTAGCGACAAACCTGAATTAGATGGCAAAAAACAAGTATTACTTGGATTTACTAGCCATGGCTGGATCAATGAATACGGTATTGACTTTAATAAAATAAAATGGTTTTTAATCGATGAGGTAGAATGGACAAAAATGATGGTGGCTTATGTAAAGGTGGCCTCAAGTGAAAAGAATGACGCAAGCTTGGAATCAACTTTAAGGGATGGTAAAATTGTCAACAAAGGTGTTAAGGTAAAAAGTAAATTGATCATCCCATTTTATCAACTTTCAGGTGATATGTACGTAGTCACGGACTATTCCAGTGAAATGAAATTTATTTACAACGAAAAATCATTAGGAATTTTTCTTAAAGACACTCGAGATTTGGTTCAAATTAAACGCGGAAGCTTAATTGAGCTTCATGAATTCTTTTTTGAAAATTAGTAGCGCTCAATTGTCCCAAATTAATATCACTAAAATCATAGCCATTTATAAATAAATATTCAAGATGGATTCCAGAGAAAGAAAAATACGTTATACGCTGCTTACCTTAATTGGTTTCTGCCTAATATTTGGCATAGTTTCCCTCATAAATGCTATACTTTTATAACCTTCGATTGTTGTAAAAATTAGGGCTAATACTACATGCAAATTTTTGTAGCATGTGCTTAGTTACTGAAGACTAAATTTAAAAAATACTGGAAGGTGATCCGATAATTTTCGAGCGTTTTCAAGGTTCTCACATACCTTTACAAAATCAATTGCCTTACCTTCTATTTTTGTAACATTCTTTGAATAAAAAATATTATCAATAGGATAATTTAAATAGTCATTTCCGTCACAAC
>CAXBIJ010000195.1:0-7127 GCA_963975675.1 uncultured Maribacter sp.
ACTTCAGAACCTTTTTCATTAATGATGAAATCCATCATTTCTTCCACATTTTCCTTAAAGGCATCAAAATCTTCTTTGTATAGATAAATTTTGTGTTTTTTATAATGGAAAGATCCATCATCGTGTGTAAATTTTTTGCTTTCAGTTATCGTAAGGTAATAATCACCAGCTTTAGTACTTCTTACATCAAAAAAATAAGTCCTTCTGCCTGCGCGTAAAACTTTGGAGTGAATTTCTTCCTGATCTGATAAATCTCTTTCGCTCATTTCTTATGTTTAGTGTCGTTATACTATCAAAAATGGAAAAAAAAACCCTATCAGACAACAATTTTCTAATTTTCTTTCTCTGATAGCTGTTTGTGATAAAGCTCTTTGTAATAGCCAGGGTTGTTATTTAATTCTTCATGTGTACCTTCTTGAATTAGTCTTCCGTCTTCTAAAACTAGTATTTTATCAGCGTTTTTAGCCGACGAAACTCTATGGCTTACAATTAGTGTAGTTCTATTTTTAGAGGCTTTTTTAAGATTGTTCAATATTTCCTCCTCGGTTTCAGTATCTACAGCCGAAAGACAGTCATCGAACAAATATATTTTAGGTTTTTTAATTAGTGCTCGAGCAATTGAAACACGTTGTTTTTGACCACCACTAAGGGTAATTCCGCGTTCGCCTAATACAGTATCGTATTTTTTAGAGAACCCTATAATGTTTTCATGAACGACGGCATCTTTGGCAATATTGATAATTTCTTCGTCAGTTGCATCTTCTTTGCCGAATTTTATATTGTTTTTGATACTATCAGAAAACAGAAAAGCATCTTGCGGTACGGCACCAATTGATTCTCTTAAATTAGTTAGGTCAAAGTGCTTTATAGGTTCACCATCTATTAAAATTTCTCCTGACGTTGTATCATATAGTCGAGCAACTAAATCTAAAATGGTCGACTTACCTGATCCGGTTTTACCAAGAATAGCGGTAGTTTCTCCTTCATTGATGGTGAAAGATAAATTACTTAATGCCGTAATTTCTGTATCTTCATACTTAAAGCCAACATTTTTAAATTCTATTTTTCCTCTAATCTTTTGATTGTAAGTTGGAGTATTTTTTAATTCTGGTTCAACGTTCAGAAATTCATTAATTCTTTCTTGGCTCGCTGCAGCTCGTTGAACAATAGAAGTTAACCAACCAACTATGGCAACTGGCCAAGTAAGCATATTCACATACAGTATAAATTCTGCAATAAGACCTACACTTATTTCACCCGCTAAATATTGTTTGCCACCTATATAAATTACCAAAATATTACTAATACCAATCAACAAAATCATAAGAGGAAAGAACCATGCATTTATTTTTGCAAGATTTACACTTTTTTCTTTTCCATCTATAGCAAGAGTTGTTAACTCATCATTAGTTTGAGGTTCTAAAGCATAGGCCTTAATAACAGAAACGCCTGAAAATACTTCTTGTGTAAATGTAGATAAGGTTGATAAGTACTGCTGAACTATGGTGCTTCTTTTATGTATAACCTTACTAATTTGATAAATTAGTACAGATAATATTGGTAGTGGTAACAGTGTATACGCGGCCAAAGTAGGCGCTTTTATAAACATTAATGGAATTAAACATGCGAATAAAGTAAGAGTTTGTATACCGTACATTATTGCTGGGCCAGCATACATTCGTACCTCGTTTACATCTTCACTTATTCTATTCATTAAATCACCCGTTCTATTTTTCTTATAGAAATTGAGACTTAGATTTTGATAGTGGTCGAAAATTTCGTTTTTAAGGTCATACTCGATATATCTAGAAATATTGATAATAGTCTGCCTCATTAAAAAAGTGAAAAATCCAGATAGTAAAGCAGCCCCAACTATTATAAGAATGTATTCTAAAAGAAGCTCTTGCGCTGTTGATTTCGCTATTTCAGTAGAAATATATCTTTCAACTACAGAAATAGATTTATTGACATAAGAAGGCATAACCAGTTGAAATAGCCTTGCAACGACCGTGATAATGATTCCTAGAAAAAGTTTAAGCCGATATTTCTTGAAGTATTTATTAAGGTGCTTAAGTTCTTTCATAGGTAATTAAAAAAGAGGATAATATCTATTCTTTGACCAAAGATAGTTTTTTGCCATAAAACGAAATGTTATAAATAAGCTAAGATAAATGCGATTGCTATTGTGACCCTTTAAATAGATACTTACCTTTGCGGCTTTAATTATTAATTTATTTAAAAAAGTTCTTTAAAATGCTTACAAGAAGGCATATTAGGGTTAAAGTAATGCAGAGCATATACGCCCTAATTCAATCCAAGGATGATTCCTTGCAAAAACAAGAGAAGTTTTTAAAAGTAAGCATAGAGAATACCTATACGCTTTATTTATTATGGTTAAGTCTTTTTGTAGAAATACAGAAAAGGGCTGCGGACCAAATTTCTCTATCAGCTAATAAATACATTAGTGATAAGAAGCAAGAATTTCCAAACCCAAACAAGTTTATTCAGAATAGATTGTTGCTGCAAATGGTAAACAATGCTAAGTTGACTGAAGAACTTAACCATAGAAAACTTGATAATTGGTATTTGAATGAAGAATATGTGAAACTAATCTATAAAGAGATTATAGAGAGTGAAGCATATCAAGAGTACATGTCTAAGTCAGAAAGCGATTATGCTTCAGACAAGGAATTGATAATGACCTTATTCAAGACTATTTTTGCGCCTAACGAAAAAATTTATGACTATTTCGAAGACGATAAATTAACATGGGTAGATGATATTCCTATTGTGAATACCTTTTTGTTAAAGCATTTGAAAAAAGCAAAGCAAGTACATCCTGAGTCATATTTTTTGCCAAGTCTAATGAAAGATGATGATGACATGCAATATGCCATGCAGCTACTTTCTAGAACTTTATTGAAAAATGAAGCTTTAGAAAAGGAAATTGAGGGTAAAACACCTAATTGGGATAAAGACCGAATTGCTGAGATAGATAGTATTCTATTAAAAATGGCAATTTGCGAATTGTTACACTTCCCATCAATTCCAGAAAGAGTAACTATAAATGAGTATTTAGAGATAGCTAAAGAGTACTCAACCCCTAAAAGCAGCATATTTATAAATGGTATTTTAGATAAGCTTACTAAAGAATATAAAGCAGAAGGAAAGCTTAACAAAATGGGTAGGGGTCTATTATAAAAATATTTTATAATTTTACAATTAATTGATAAATCATAATAGTATGAAAAAAATAGTTCTAATTGTTGGTCTTGTATCAATGGTAGCGTTTACTTCTTGTAAGGATAATGCGTCAAGTAAAATCAAAACAGATAATGTAGCAGAAGCTGCGGTAAGAGATGAGGCTGCTAAAGCAGTACCTGTAATGTCTTTTGAAAAAGCAGAACATGATTTTGGTACAATTGAGCAAGGTACTCCACAAGAGACCGTATTTACATTTACCAATACAGGTAATGCTCCATTAATTATTACTGATGCTAAAAGTAGCTGTGGTTGTACGGTACCTAACCCACCAAAAGATCCTATTGCACCTGGCGAGACTGGTGAGTTGAGAGTTAATTTCAATGGTTCGGGTCAAAATCAAGTAACCAAAACAATCACGGTTACAGCCAACACTGAAAAAGGTTCAGAAATTTTAAGAATTAAAGCTTTTGTTAATCCTAAAGGCGCAGCTCCACTAGGACCTGTTAAATAAATATAAATTCAGATATAACAAAAATGGGTGATATAGGGCAGTTTCTTCCGATGATTTTGATTTTTGTGGTCGCATATTTTTTTATGATTAGACCTCAAATGAAAAGACAGAAGGATGAAAAGAAATTTTCGGCAGAGTTAAAACGTGGTGATCGTGTTATTACCAAAAGTGGTCTGCACGGGAAGGTAGTAGATTTAAATGAAAAAGATTCTTCTTGCGTGTTGGAGACAATGGCTGGGAAATTAAAATTTGATAGATCTGCCATATCCATGGAAATGAGCGCTAAATTAAACGCTCCAGAAAAATAAATTTTTATATTTAATATATGAAACACCGATGGAAACATCGGTGTTTTTTTTTTGCTTAAAAGCGGTATATTTAGTAAAACTAAATTATTGCCATGCCACAAAATAGAAGAAGTTTTATTAGAAAAGGAACAGCCGGATTAGTAATGACAGGAGCTTCATTTGTATTTCCGATGGAATTATTATCTATGATGCGGAATAAAGTTGGGGCTAATGATACTATTAATGTTGGCTTGGTAGGATGTAACGGAATGGGTTTCTCTGATTTATCTTCTTTTCTTAAAATGAGTGAAATCAATGTAATCGCTTTATGTGATGTTGACGAGAATGTTTTAAGAGAACGAACTTCCGATTTAGAAAAGGCAGGTATTAAAAAGCCGAAATGGTATGGTGATTATAGAAAGTTACTTGAAAATAAAGATGTTGACGTTGTCATAATAGGTACTCCGGATCATTGGCATTGTTTACAATTGACAGATGCTTTACAGGCTGGTAAAGATGTGTATTGTGAAAAACCAATAGCTAATTCTGTGCAAGAGGCTAATATTATGTTAGATTTTGTGCAGTCTAGAGATAGAATGGTTCAAATTGGTCAATGGCAACGTAGCCAGCCACATTTTGTTGATGCAATAAAATATGTGCATTCAGGAGCATTAGGTGAAATAAGATTGGCAAAAGTATGGGCGTATCAAGGTTGGATGAAACCTGTACCCGTTATAGCAGATTCTATTGCACCGACAGGTGTTGATTATAAAATGTGGCTAGGTCCAGCCGCACCAAGGCCTTTTAATGTAAACAGATTTCACTTTAACTTTAGATGGTTTTGGGATTATGCTGGCGGATTAATGACAGATTGGGGGGTGCACTTAATGGATTATGCTCTTTATGGTATGAAAGCTGAAACACCAAAATCGGTTATGGCATTGGGAGGTAAATTTGCTTATCCATACGATGCCTCTGAAACTCCAGATACTTTACAAACTGTTTATGAATATGACGGATTCTCTATTCTGTGGGAACATGCAACAGGTATTGACGGGGGTAATTACGGTAGAAACCATGGTATAGCTTTTATAGGTAATAATGGGACCTTAGTCCTAGATAGAAGCGGATGGGAAGTAATACCAGAAAAAGAATTTCAAGGCTGGGGTAAAGAAGGTATTCCGAAAATGGAAGCCATTTCATATGATAACGGCGGATTAAGCGGATTAGATTTACATACCAAAAACTTTATTGAAGCAGTTAAAAGTAGAGACAATTCTTCATTAAATGCACCAATTAAGGTCGGTTATGATGCTGCTTTAGTTTCTCATATGGGTAATGTAGCATTTAAAACAGGTAATAGAATTTATTGGGATGAAATTGCAGGTAAGTTCAAAAATGAGGAGGCAAATCAATTTTTAAAAGCGAATTACCACAACGGTTGGAAACTACCAACCCTGTAAACTTATATGGATTTATTTTCGGTAATGGTCGTTTAGACCTTTACCGTTTAATATTAAAGGGATTATTTTAGTAAGTCGAGATAGTTTTGTTTTCTCTTGTTTGGCTAAAGTTATGTATTCGGTATATTCTTTTTGTTTTGAGTATGAGAGTTTCTCAAACTCATTTTTAAGCATGTTGTTTTTATCAAATTCTAACATTAACTCCGGTGGAATCGAGATTTTTTCTTTCTTCTTTTTCTTGGTTGAAAGTTGCAAACCTTTCTTTTGATTTTCGATAGCCTCAGTAATATATTCAAACACTTTAGATTTATCAATTTCGCCTAACGATTTAAATTTCCAATGCCGCATTGCCTTTGTTTTACCCTCTTGAGCATTCTCTAGAATTTTCATTGGATCACTTAAAAATACCCCGTTAAAAAACCAAATACCAAAATGAGTTTTAAATTTAGAGATGGCAATTATATTCTTATTATCAAAAGTGTATGTAGGAAAGCTCCATTTAAAGGTTTCTTTTAATCCACAATCTAAAGCAAACTTTCTAAGTTCTATTACACCATTTTTAAAATGATGTGCTTCGTTGTAGAATTTCTCTAGTTTTTCTAACTTCTCCATAAGGTTACTGTTTTGCGGTTAATTCACAAATTCTAACTATAACTTCTACTGCTTTTTGCATACTCTCAACAGGTACATATTCATATTTGCCATGAAAGTTATGGCCACCGGCAAAAATATTTGGGCATGGTAGACCCATATAGCTTAATTGTGAGCCATCGGTTCCACCTCTAATGGGTTTTATTATTGGCTTAATGCCAATATCTTCCATAGCTTTTTTTGCTATTTCTACAATGTGGTAAACGGGCTCTATTTTCTCTTTCATGTTAAAATATTGGTCCTTTAATTCTAAAGAAATACAATCATCATATTTGTGATTGTATTTTTTGACCAACACTTTCAATAATTCTTTTCGTTCATTAAAGCACAATAGGTTGTGATCTCTAATAATTAATTCAATAGCAGCATTTTCAATTTCACCATTTACAGTGTGTACATGAAAAAAGCCTTCCCTTCCATCGGTTTCCTCAGGTATTTCATGTCGTGGTAAATCTGCAATGATATGATTTGCAATTAGTACAGCATTTACCATTTTACCTTTTGCATAACCTGGGTGTACACTTTTACCATTAATTGTGATTTTTGCACTGGCTGCGTTGAAATTCTCATATTCCAATTCACCAATTTGGCTTCCATCCATGGTATATGCCCATTTTGCGCCAAATTTCTCAATATCGAATTTATGTGCCCCTTTACCAATTTCCTCATCTGGTGTAAACCCAATACGAATAGTGCCATGTTTTATTTCTGGGTGTTTTACCAAATATTCCATAGCGGTTACTATTTCAGTTATACCTGCTTTGTCATCTGCGCCTAACAGTGTGGTACCATCGGTAGTAATTAATGTTTGCCCTTTATATTGTAATAAATCTTGAAAGTATGAGGAAGATAGAATTATGTTCTTCTCTTTATTAAGCACAATATCATTACCATCATAATTTTTAATAATATTCGGTTTTACGTTTGTGCTAGAAAAATCAGGAGACGTATCAAAATGAGAAATAAAACCGATAGTAGGTACTTCGAAATCTACGTTTGAAGGCAAAGTTG
>CAXBIJ010000196.1:0-7112 GCA_963975675.1 uncultured Maribacter sp.
TAATCACGATCTACCTTAATACCTGGATCAATCATTATCACGGTTTTAAATCCGTCTTGCTCAAGTTCTTGTATCATTCTCTTAGGATCGGGAAAATGATTCTTGTCCCAAGTGAAACACCTAAAACCATCCATATAATCAATATCTAGATATATGGCGTCGCAAGGTATTTTTTGTTTACGAAATTCGCTCGCAATTTCTTTCACATTACTTTCTGGGTAATAACTCCATTTAGATTGATGAAAACCTAGTGCCCACATTGGTGGCAGCTCTGGTGTGCCGGTCAGATTTGAATAAGAACCAACTACCCTTGACATATCTGGACCAAAAATAAAATAGTAATTTAATTCACCCCCATCAGCCCAAAAGCTTGTAATATTTCTGCGTTCTTGCGAAAAATCAAAACTGGTTTTAAAACTATTATCAAAAAAGATTCCGTAAGCTTTACCCTTACTTAAACCAATATAAAAAGGTATTGCCTTATATAATGGGTCTTGCTCTTTTGCAAATGCAAATTGGTCGGTCACCCAATTCTCAACTTTTTTTCCTTTAAGGTTACTATGCATAGCCTTGTCGCCCATACCATAAAAACTTTCACCTATTTGAGAAATTTTACTCATTTTAACGGTGTTTCCACCGTACTCATAATTCTCTTCCCAATGAAAACCGAGCTCATCTTCGTTTATAATATTACCTTCTATATCTGAAATTTGGGTTCTAAGCGTTTTTTTATCAACCAAAATACTAAGCCTCGCAGTAGATACTATGTACTCTGAATGGTTCTCAACAACTTCTAACTTACTATAACCCAAAGTACTATCGGGGTCAATAGCATAAGAGAAATCTGGTTCGAAATTGTAGTTTGTAGCATATCTAAAACGAATTACACTACCTCGAAGAATTGTAATCTGTAAAACGACACCATTCTCAGTTGTGAAATACAACTTATCTGTATCTTGTGTAAACTCGACTATATGGTTAGGGTATAAATTACCTTTATATTCAAGCTCTGTGTTTGTTATCATTAAAATATAATTAAATAGATGTCATTAAACACCAAAAAAGATATCATAAAATGTTCACGGTAAACCGTTTAGATTAAAATCATCACCTTAAAATTACAATTCCTAAAGGTGGAATTGTAATTTCAATTGATTTTTTGTGACCATGAGAGGCTTTTGTTGAAGTTTTAATAACCTTATTTAAATTACCCCCACCGCCATATTTTGCATCATCACTATTTAAAATCTCTTTAATCTTACCTTTTTTAGGCATTCCTATTCGATAATTTTCACGCAGAATTGGGGTGAAATTACAAGCAACAAGTAAATCATTTTCCTCATCATGACCTTTCCGTACATAGGCTAGAATTGAATTTTCATGATCGCTATAATCAATCCATTGAAAACCTTCTGGACTAAATTGTTTTTCGTACATCGCGGGAGAATTTTTATAAAGATGATTCAAATCCTTAACAAAATTCTGAATTCCAGAATGACCTTCATATTGCAACAAATGCCAATCTAAACTTTGTTCAAAATTCCATTCTGCGGTTTGGCCAAATTCGCCACCCATAAACATAAGTTTTGTTCCAGGATGTGTAAACATATACCCAAAAAGCAGCCTTAAGTTGGCAAAACGTTGCCATTCATCACCTGGCATTCTATACACTAAAGATTGCTTGCCATAAACTACTTCATCATGTGAAAATGGCAGCATAAAATTCTCAGTAAAAGCATAGGTCATGCTAAAAGTAAGATCGTTTTGATGATGCCTTCTATAAATAGGTTCTTTTTTAAAGAACTGTAATGTATCGTGCATCCAACCCATCATCCATTTCATTCCAAATCCTAAACCACCGTGTTCCACTGGTTTTGATACACCAGAAAATGCCGTAGATTCTTCAGCAATTGTCTGTACGCCTTCGAAATTAGAATAAACTGCTTCATTCAATTCGCGAATAAAAGATATCGCTTCTAGATTTTCGTTGTTACCATATATATTAGGATCCCATTCCCCTTCTTCTCTTGAATAGTCGAGATATAACATTGAGGCAACTGCATCTACTCGTAGCCCATCTACATGGTATTGATCCAACCAAAAAAGTGCATTACTAATTAAAAAGGCTCGAACCTCATTTCTTCCATAATTAAAAATTAAACTTTTCCAATCAGTATGATATCCTTTTTTTCTATCTGGATGTTCATACAAATTTGAACCATCAAAGAAACCAAGACCATGTGCATCTTCTGGAAAATGTGAAGGAACCCAATCTAAAATAACCCCAATATCGTTTTGATGAAATGTATCAACTAATAATTTAAACTCTTCTGGTGTACCAAATCTTGAAGTTGGTGCAAAATAACCTGTTAATTGATACCCCCAAGATGGATCATAAGGATACTCCATTATCGGCATAAATTCTATATGAGTATACCCCATTTCCTTAACATAAGAAACAAGATCTTCTGCCAACTCTGTGTAGGTCATAAACTTATTACCTGCGTTCTTTTTCCAAGAGCCCAAATGAACTTCATAAACAGAGTACGGCTTATCTAAACCATTTTTATCTTTTCTATAGCCCATCCAATCTTTATCCTTCCACTTGTGGTCAGCTGTCCATATTATTGAAGCTGTATTTGGTGGATGCTCACAAAATCTTGCAAAAGGATCTGCCTTTTCTGTCCAAATATCATTGTTGTTAGACTGAATCTTATATTTATACACTTCGCCCTTTCCTATATTTGGGATAAATCCTTCCCATATACCACTTGCATCCCAACGAACATTCAACTTGTGTTCATCTGCATTCCAAGCATTAAAATTTCCAATAACAGAAACGGATTTGGCACTAGGTGCCCACACTGAAAAATAGGTCCCTTTTACACCATCTACCTCAATTAAATGGGAACCAAGCTTTTCATAAAGGCGATAATGTTTGCCACTTTTGAAAAGGTTAATATCAAATTCAGTAAATAAAGAGTGAACTATTACGTTAGACATATTATTGTTTAATTATTTGGGTAAAGCTAATCATCTTTGAAAGACGGTCGACAATGATTGTCTTTTGTTAAAATTATAGCAGTTAATATCCGATTTATATATTGAATTACCAAAAATGGAACGCTTTTTGAATTAAGAATAAAACATATATACAAAAACACATTAATATTACTAATATGAAAAAACTGAACTTATTTTTAGGAGCATTAGTTGCTATATTTTTTATTTCATGTGAAGGACCACAAGGGCCTGCAGGTTATGATGGTTTTGACGGAATTGATGGTGCCGATGGGCAGGATGGAATTAACATTTTGGGAAAAGTAATGGATATTGAAGGTTCTTTTACTCTTCAAAATGATTATGCTATCTTCTATGAATTCCCTCAAACTGTAGAAGTCTTTGAGACGGATGTAGTTTTAGTGTATTTATTGTGGGATGAAACCGTAGATGGAAATGGTGATTTAGTTGATATATGGAGATTAATGCCTCAAACAAGAATTATAGACCAAGGTTTATTACAATACAATTTTGATTATACTTTCTTCGATGTAAATATTTTCTTAGAATCAGATTTTGACCTAAGTACTTTACCTGCAGGCGACACCGACAATCAAGTTTTTAGAATTGCTATTTTACCAGCAGAATCAACAACTGGTAAATTAGACACTTCTGATATAAACTCGGTCATGGCACATTTAGGGGTAAAAGAAGAGAACATTCAAAAAATAAAATTAGATTAGTTTAGTTTTTAGAAACTATGCTTACAACATTTAAAGTCTTTGGTTAAACCCAAAGACTTTTTTTATTTCTATACTTTTATAAAACCTTAACTTCAAAGGTTACGTAAATGCAATAACTTGAAAGGTCTTTATAAGTTTAACGACAGATTTAAAAAATTGAAAATGAGAATGAAAATTGGAATAGCGTTATTAGTACTCTTCGCTAGCTGTAAAGGTACATCGCAAGAAAAAGAAATGTCCACTGACATAAAGGAGGAAAACACAAAAGAATTTTCAGTTCAGAAAACTAATGCCGAGTGGAAAAAGGAACTGACTGATGCCGAATATTACGTTCTACGTGAAGCTGCCACAGAAAATCCATTTTCCAGTGAATTATTGAAAATTAAAAAGAAGGGGGTTTATGTTTGCGCAGCCTGCTCCACTCCTCTTTTCAAAAGCCAAACCAAATTTGATTCAGGCACAGGTTGGCCAAGTTTTTATCAAGAAATTGAAGGAAATGTAGGATACGAAATCGATAATACTTACGGGGTAAGAACTGAGGAACATTGTGCAACATGTGGCGGACATTTAGGCCACGTTTTTGAAGATGGCCCAGAACCAACAGGTTTACGTCATTGTATAAATGGGGTAGCATTAAAATTTATTCCTGCTGAATAATCAATTTAGTTTTAAAATTATATAAAGAGGCTATTTTAGGCCTCTTTATTGTTTATTAAGGAATTACAATCTTCATTTTTAGAAAATTCATTTTTCAAAATATCACAATTAGAAATTAAAGGTCATATTTTAAAATCCTATTCTCAATTTCGATTTGGTTTCGTACTTTTGCACCTCATTTCATACATCAAAAAAACAGAATATGAGCAGTTTCGACATTATTGTTTTAGGTAGTGGTCCAGGAGGATATGTAACCGCTATCAGGGCTTCACAATTGGGTTTTAAGACCGCTATAATTGAAAAAGAAAGCCTAGGAGGCGTTTGTTTAAATTGGGGTTGCATCCCAACTAAAGCTTTATTGAAATCTGCGCAAGTATTTGAATATCTGAAACATGCAGATGATTACGGAATAAAAGTTGAAGGTGTTGACAAGGATTTTGATGCTGTCGTAAAAAGAAGCCGAGGCGTTGCCGAAGGCATGAGCAAAGGTGTTCAGTTCTTAATGAAGAAAAATAAAATTGAAGTTATTAATGGTTTTGGTACGTTAAAAGCTGGCAAGAAAGTTTCAGTTAAAGCTCAAGACGGTACTGTTACTGAATATAGCGCTAACAATATTATAATTGCAACTGGCGCTAGAAGTCGTGAGCTACCTAGTTTACCTCAAGATGGTAAAAAAATTATAGGGTACCGTGAGGCAATGACTTTAGACAAGCAACCTAAGAAAATGATTGTTGTAGGTAGTGGCGCTATCGGTATTGAATTCGCTTACTTTTATAATTCTATGGGTACTGATGTAACTGTAGTGGAATATCTACCGAATATAGTACCTGTTGAAGATGAAGATATTTCTAAACAATTAGAAAGAAGTTTCAAAAAAGCTGGTGTTAAAATAATGACTTCTGCTGAAGTTATATCTGTTGACACTTCAGGTTCTGGTGTAAAAGCTACAGTTAAAACTGCAAAAGGCGAAGAAATTTTAGAAGCTGACATTGTACTTTCTGCTGTTGGTATTAAAACTAATATTGAAAATATAGGTTTAGAAGATGTTGGTATTGCTACTGACCGAGATAAAATTTTAGTAAACGATTACTATCAAACAAACATACCTGGTTATTATGCAATTGGTGATGTAACACCAGGGCAAGCTCTTGCTCACGTAGCTTCAGCAGAAGGTATTCTTTGTGTTGAGAAATTAGCAGATATGCATGTTGAGCCATTAGATTATGGTAATATACCTGGTTGTACCTACTGCTCTCCTGAAATTGCTTCTGTTGGCTTAACAGAAAAGCAAGCTAGAGATAAGGGTATCGATATTAAGGTTGGTAAATTCCCGTTCTCTGCAAGTGGTAAAGCACAAGCATCTGGTACTTCTGACGGTTTCGTTAAAGTTATATTTGATGCCAAGTATGGCGAGTGGTTAGGGTGCCATATGATTGGTGCTGGTGTAACTGATATGATCGCTGAGGCAGTTCTTGGACGTAAACTTGAAACTACCGGTCATGAAGTGTTAAAAGCGGTTCACCCTCACCCAACCATGAGTGAAGCAGTTATGGAAGCTGTTGCAGCTGCATACGACGAAGTAATTCATTTATAATCATATTCAATAAACAATAGCATGTTAAAAGTATTTCGAGCAACGGCAATTTTAGAAGGAATCTCCTATTTGGCGTTGTTCGGAATAACTATGCCATTGAAATACTGGGCAGAAATACCCGAACCGAATAAATTAGTTGGCTACGCTCATGGTGCACTATTTATTGCATTTATTGCGCTAACCATTTTGGTTGGTTATCAAAATAAATGGGGCATAAAAAAGCTTCTCATTTTTGGAGCAGCCTCACTTCTACCCTTTGCCACTTTCTATGTTGAGGAAAAATATTTAAGACCCGAAAAAGAAGATTAATCTTTCCCTACAGAACTGAACTTATAAATTTTACCGTCAAAACTACACAGGTATAACTCATTATTTTCATCTATCCCAAAAGAAGAAATATTTAAGCCTGTTTCTAACAGTAACTTATTATTTCCGGCTTGATCTAACGCCCAAACTCTACCTGAAATAAAATCACCGTAAATGTAATACCCTTTTAAATTCTGTAATTCATTTCCACGGTAAACATATCCACCGGTAACCGATTTATCATTTTTGCTATGGCCATATTCATAAATCGGAGCAATTAAGTCTGTAGCATCACATTCTGTTTCTTGGTAACAAGAAGTACCTTCCTGAATATTCCAACCATAATTACCGCCTTTTACTATAAGGTTTATTTCTTCTTTCTCATCCTGGCCTACATCGGCAGCCCAAATTGTATTAGTTTGATTGTCAAAACTAAATCGCCACGGATTTCTTAGTCCGTTTGCATAAATTTCACCTCTAGCATCTTCGTTCCCTACAAAAGGGTTATCGTTCGGTATAGCATAATTTAAGCCAGCATCTTGATTATTGACGTCAATCCGTAAAATTTTACCTAACAGTGTTTCTAAGTTTTGGGCATTTCCGTCAGGGTCACCCGTACCGCCACCATCACCTGAAGCAATGTATAGATATCCATCTGAACCAAAAGCCAATTGACCTCCATTATGATTAGTTTCTGGTTGGGCAATTTCTAATAAAATAGTTTCGCTTGACTCATCTACCACATTTATATCTGTTTCAGAAACCTTAAAAAAGCTACAGACGAAGCGATTGCTTTATTCTCAAATAAAGAT
>CAXBIJ010000197.1:0-7078 GCA_963975675.1 uncultured Maribacter sp.
TTTTATTAAAATTAGTTTCTACTTTACTCTCTACATTATACCAACCATCTTTCTCGAATGCTAGTTCATTAACCCCAGAAAAGGCTAATGATTTTAATCGCAATAGTTCTTTATCATCTTGAAAATTTACTAATGCCTTATTAGATAGCCCTAAAGCAGTTGCATAATTTTTAGCATACAACTCGTTTTTAATAGCAGATATCCAGACATCTTTATCTGTTTTGTCTTTGGAGAGGACTGCATTAAAATCTGACCGGGCCTTATTATAATCACCTTTCCATGAATATGTACTTGCTAGTAAAGATTTTGCCTCTTGATTATCTGGACGCTCTTTTGTAAAATCGCCAAGCATACGATTTGCTTGTGCGTAATTACCATCATACGCCAATTTATAAGCTGTTTCAAAGCTGGGCACATCATCTTCCATAACAGATACATCTTGACCCTTTACACTGTATACACAGGCAAGTAGGATGATGGTCACAAAATGGAGGTGTTTTTTTATCATTATTTTATAATTGCCGTAGTACTATTTGCACTACTAATCGTAACCTCATTAATTTTAATATTTGCTTTTCTTGCTTGATTACGGGCACGTGAAATTTTATCAGAAATTTCGTTGGCACTCGCACTATTCTCTTCAACCGTTATTGTTAATTCTAAACCTTCCCTGAATTTATCCGACCAAAAATAAACATCGAACAAAGCAGCATAAGAATCAATATAATTGGGGTTGATGTTAATACATTCTTTTAAAATTTCAATAGCTTTATCATGATTACCTATCCACGAATTCACACGTCCCATTAAAATTTTAGTGTCAATATGACTAGGGGCTTCAGATAAATTATAACGACACAGTAATAACGCTTTGTCCCATTTTTTATTCCATGCTAATTCCCTTGCCTTAAAATATCCCTTATCAGAATCTTTACCATCATACACACTATTTAGCCATATTGTTTCTGCATCAGTGAATTTTTCTTTCTGAATGGTGAAAATGGCAAGACTATCTGGAATAATTTTGTTCTCTGTAGTAACGTAATGGTTTACAGATTTGAATCTTTCGAGAGATGCTTCGACCGAGCCACCGCCAAAAGCAGAACTTAAATCCATGTTTTCATCTAACTCCATAATATCCCCATCCGTATAGAGTTTTTCTTTGCTTATATATTCCTTCAGTTCATTCTTATTCCTCATTAAAGGAATATTCTTAGTAGACCTAAAAGCAGTTTGCATATCTAATGCACCACCCATCCAAGCTACTTTTTTGGGCATTTTTAATTCATATTGATTTTCTAATAATGCTAAAATGGATGGTGTAACGTCGAAATGAGAAGAAACCGAACTCATTTTACGAGTAGCCTTTAACATAGGGCTATACATAATTAAAGGCACATGAAAACGACTTATGTTATTACGTTGCGGAATTGGTATAAGTCTGTGATCCCCAGTAATAATAAATATGGTATTCTCGTAATTTGGTTGTGATTTATAAGCCTGCATAAACCACTTTATGGCCTCATCGGTATATAATAAGGTTGCAAATACATTGTCATTTTTCTCAATAACTTTTTCGGCTCTTGAATCAAAATTACCTTTTGAAAGAATCGTCTTTACCTCACGCTCATAGTATTCTTGACTCGGTGGAATAAAAGGTTCATGCGTACTAATGGTCATGTAAACTTCTAGTCTAGGCTGATTTTCTTCTCGTGGCAGGCTAATACTTTTTTTGAATAGTTCTTTATCTGGATATCCCCAAGATGAGCCAGCAGCGTCTTCTGCCTGCTGTTGATAATTAACTCCGAATCCTGATTTATCTAGTACAAAATCAACACTCTCACTATTGAGAAACCTATCTACCTTATCAAAAGAACTATTTGTACCCTGATAAAATGATGTGTGATAGCCGTTATTTTTTAATACGCTAAAAAGGGTAAGTTTATTTGGAAATTCTTCTAACTCCATAAATCCACTTTTACCAAAAGGCAGTGACCCCAATAAGGATGGCAATACCCCAAATGTTCGACCAGTGTTGCTTAAAAAATTCTCCCAATATAAAGACTTAGTAGTTAAAGAATCTAAATATGGTGTAAAGCCACCATATTCTGCACCTTCACCTACAAAATCTCTACCAAGACCTTCTACCATTATAAAAACGATATTAGGTTTTTGTTCATTTAAGGTAAAATATTCTCCTAATACATTTTCAATATTTGGTTTTTTAACCAATGGATATTCTTCGGTAGAAGTATATGAATTGTCTTCAGTACTACTATTATATAAGTTAACAACCAAATACTGTGTTTTGTTCTGATTTATTGGTTTACCATCTGTAAATAAGGATGCGACAAACAAACTGAACAATATAATAGTAAAAGGATACATTCTACTGATACGGTGATAGACTTTAGAGGTAACCCTGTATAAGCCTAAGAAAAGACTTATTAAGATTACAATACCTATAAATAAGTAAACAGATAACATTAATCCGCCAGAATTGGCTATTGTTATTTTCATATCTGAATAACTATACCCTAATAAATCTGAACCTAACGGAACTAAAGTGGTACAATAATACCCAGTTAACATAGCTTCAATAATCAATATGAAGCTTAGTAAAACAAAAACAATATTAAATCCGTATTTGGATCTTAAGTTCTCCCAAAAATTGAAAGGAAAAACCATAATAATTCCTGTTATCGCTGTGAACCCTATATGATGAACGATAGCCTTTAATAAGCTAATAGAAAATATACTATCTAACACCCCTTTGTAATAAAGAACGCCATATTGAAAAAGCGTCAATACCAGCAAACACCCAAAAAAGGATATCATAAGCCTAGTATATTGCTTTAACGTATATCTATCTATTGTACTCGTATTCATTCTTTAATTTAAGTTGCCTTAGCAAAACCTTTTCTTACTTGGGATCCCCAACCAGATTTTACATTAAATAATTTTTTATAATTACCCCTTACTGCTGCATAAACAACGATTGGGTGAAATATGAAGGGCTCTAACAAAGCAAGTCCCATTAATATTAAAATATCTTTTGTGCGCCTATATTGATTATACGAGTATACATCCCATAGAATGGCATAAAATGAAATCATTATAGAAAATAAGTATATCGATAGGGTTATCATTAAAAAGAACTCCCAATTAAGAATACCCAGATAGGCAAATAATATAACAGTGAAAAAACCAAAAAACTCTAATAACGGAGAAAGCCATTCATAGAAAAACCAATAGGGATAACTTAATAAGCCTAGCCTACCGAACTTTGAATTGAACAGCATGTCTTTATGTTTAAACAAAGTCTCAAGATTACCACGTGCCCAACGATCTCTCTGGTTTACAAGAATTTTTAAGTCTTCAGGAACTTCCGTCCAGCATAAAGGATCAGGTATATATTCAATGGTATATGGTTCTTTTCGTTCATGCATGTAACGACGCATTTTAAAAATGATTTCCATATCCTCCCCTACTGTTTTTGTATCATACCCCCCAACAGCTAAGGCTATTTCCCGTTCAAAAAATCCGAATGCGCCAGAAATTATTAATAAGCTATCAATTCTACCCCATGCCATTCTACCTAAGATAAAAGAGCGGGTATATTCTAATAATTGAAATCGAGCCAACCAATTTGTTGGTAATTTAATTTCTTCTAACTGTCCGCCCGCTATTACACAAGAATTAGCTACTCGTATTACACCCCCTACGGCAATAACACGTTTCTTAGACCTTTGAAAGAATGATTTTACTACATGTAATAACGCGTCTGGTTGAAGTAAACAATCAACATCTATACATCCTACATATTTGCTAGTAGACAATGAGATACCTGCATTTAAGGCATCCGATTTGCCACCATTCAATTTATCGACAACCGTCAACTTAGCGAATGCCATGTTTTTAGACTTATAAATAGCATTTACAGGTTTTGATTTCCAATCAGGATCCATAACCGTTTCAACTTTGACTAAGTCATAGGCATCTTTTAATTTTTGCAACGTGTCATCTTTACTTCCATCATTAACCACCATAACGTCATAATTCACATACTGCAATGACAATAAAGATCTAATGTTTTCAACAATGGTAAGGCCTTCATTATAGGCAGGTGCAATTATCGTAATTGTAGGTGCCAAAGGCGAAGCCATGATTTTCGTAATATCTGTAAAACTGTTTTTATTTCTATAGTGAATAGAGTTTTTTGTCGCAAAATATGCCATAGCAGAAAACATGACAAATAATATCATGGTAAACAGAAAGAATACAAAATTGATGTATTCTAGTATTATGCTAAATAGTTCACTATCCATTTATCTTATTATATAAAGTGTTGGATATGGAACATAATTGGTCAAATAAAGTAGAACCATTTTCGTTCGATTTCATAATTCTTTTTGAAGCCTCACTTAGGCACAATTCAAAATCTACTTCGAATAGCGGGTTATAATTTTCAACAGTATTATGTTTTTCAACATTCGTTAATGCTATCTTCGAGTTAATATGTTTTAATACCGATTTAGCAGCTTTTGCCAAAGATTTTGATTCAGTATTTATTATAGTTTCTAATAGTTTAATCTCTTTTTTATCACCTACTATTTTAATTTCTTTTAATAACATTAGTTTAGTCTCCTTATCAGAATGGTTATACACTTCTGTAAAAACACTATCTGCTAAATCATTATTTGATGAGAATAATTCATTAGGACGAGGTAATTGATATGAGAACTTTTGAATCAATTCATTAGTTCTATCT
The DNA here is from genome assembly GCA_963975675.1 of uncultured Maribacter sp. GTDB lineage: Bacteria > Bacteroidota > Bacteroidia > Flavobacteriales > Flavobacteriaceae > Maribacter. The sequence continues at coordinate 4,772 of CAXBIJ010000197.1, forward strand.
AAAATAAGTGGAGAGGTATTTTTAGTTAATAATTCCTGAAGCATTGGTAATTCTCTACAATCACCCATTTCTGCAACGTTCTCTAACAATACCATTGTCTCAAGTTCACCCTGCGCCATAAAATTGGCAGAGAAGGTTACTGTATCATTATCAAATGATATTAATGGCTCTTTAACAACTTCGGCATCTTGATTAGTTTGAACGTTTGAAACATTTGACCAATCTATTTCCTCAATTTCATTCTTTTGAAAAGAATCAGTTTTATTTTCAATTGCATTATGTTCAATATCTAAATTTTCGTCTAAAGAAAACAAAGGAACGAAGTCAATATCTTCATCATTAGTAATAACTTCTTCAATGTTTGGGTTAGAAATAATCAAGGGTAAAAAGTCAAAAGTCAACACTCTTTCTTCTTCCACAACGGTTTCAAGATCAGTGCTAATAGTTTCTTCTTCCTCAACTATATCATTATCTACTTTAGGCAAGAAGCTCAAATCAATTTCTGAAATTGAATCAGCAATAGGGTTTTGCTCATTTAGTATGGTCTCTTTATCAATAGTAGAATCTACCTTGCTTTCGACTGCGTTAAATTCTAATTCAGTTGGTTCTAAATGTTCCTCAGCATTAAGGTTCACTATCTGTTCTTCAATAATTGGTTCATTTAATTCATCACCCACCAATTCTTCTTCAATCTCAATTATATTTTTAGAAATGATTTCTGGTGTTTCAATAGCTATCTCATTATCTGTACTTTCATGTACTTCATTAACTTCCTCATTATTATCAGGTTCACTTAAGAAATAATCCGAGGTAGATATATTCTTGGTAGGTAAGATACTTTCTGGGTCAAGTTTATTCAACGTTCCCAATACTTTACTTTTAATATTGAAATTCCTTTCTTTCTTTTTTAGGCGTTCTAAAAATTCTACATCTGATTTAGAACCTATTTCACCTATAGCATCTAGAATTGCAATCTTTATATCTGTGCTTGCCTTACCATACACCATTTTTAAAGTTGGTATAGCACTTACAAAATAGAACTCCTTAATACAATCTATTGCCTCTGCCTGTATGTCTCTCTTTTTATGTTTTAATAGTGTAATAATTGATTGCTCGGCATCACTTTGTTTATAATATTTTATTAGTCTCAAAGAGAAAAGTACAACATGACTATTAGTCGATGTTAACCACAAACCAAATGAAGGAGGCTCAAAGTTGGACTTATGTCTAAGAACGTCTAGAAGTTTTAATTGCTGCCATTCTGAAATTTTATACTTTGTATTATCAAGAAAATAACCAATACCTTCTTCCCTAAGGTTTACTACTGCTATTTCTGCTTGTTTACGTACGGTACCTTGCCTGTGATTGATGAATTTAATAATCAGACTATATGATTCCAAAACCTCCATTGTGGTTAATTCTAGAATTCCACCTGAAATAATTTGCCACCTTCTACTCGCTAGTTTTTCAAATGCATCATTATGTAGGCCTAAGTCTTTGTAAAGGTCAATAAGTACTGTTTGTGATTGACCAGATAAATCTTTTCTTAAATCTAGCAGTACTTCTGTCAAGACGGTTCTATCAAAGCTTTGCTTTATTAATTCCCTAATCTGAATTTTAAGATTCAAATAGTTCATTTTCTCCTCTTTACTATTAGAGTCTTCATAAAATAGAAATTCACTAATCATCGGCGAAAATTCTATTTTCTTATTTTTTGTACGACCAGTAGTAGAGGTTATTCGATTCCTGATAAAAAAGATGCCAATAAAATATACTACTGCCAAAACTATAAATGATAGCGATAACCACCAGAGATATTCCAAATTGAATTCTGGGGCAGTTATAAGCGATATATTTATTTGTCTTAGGGGAATCAACAAATTTGTTTCTTTATTTTTTATTAATTTCTCTTGCTACGCGAACCAACAATTCGGTTGGACTTACAGGTTTTGTGATAAAATCATTTGCACCAAGCTCAAAAGCGCTTAACACATTTTGTTCATTACCAGCAGATGATATAATTATAATTGGTGTATTTGATTTTAATTCATTTCTAACGAAATCAATAAGCTCAATACCCGAAAAATAAGGCATCATAATATCGCTTACAATGATATCGGGCATTTCAGTTTTTAAATATTCCTTAACCTCTTTACCGTTCGATGAATGGTGCACATCATAACCACCCTTTTTTAACCTGAAGTTTAACAACGAAGCTAAAAGTTGGTCATCATCTGCTAATAGTACACGTTTACCCATATTATTTTTTATTCAATTTTTCTAAATCAATATTCAAGTTATTTTCTA
>CAXBIJ010000198.1:0-7069 GCA_963975675.1 uncultured Maribacter sp.
TTAATGTCGAAATAGAAAAAGGAGAGAATATCGACTTTATGCTATTAGAAGTTAAAAATGCGGTTGATAGGGTGCCAACTTTCCCAACCGGTATGGAACCTTTAATTGTATCGAAGCTAGAGGCCGTTCGTCAAACAATAGCATTTGCTATTAGTGGTGAAAACATTCCTTTAGCCACGTTAAAAAGTGTCGGTCGGCAAATTGAGAATGACCTTAGAGCAATGGAGGGTATTTCTCAAATAGAAATTTCAGGTTTCCCAGCAGAGGAAATTGAAATAGCCGTTAATGAAAATAACCTTTTGGCTTATGGCATATCATTTACAGAAGTTGCTAATGCAGTAAGTAATGCCAATATTCTAGTAACGGGTGGTAATATTAAGACCGATGCAGAGGAATATTTGATACGCGCTAATAATCGTGCGTATTATGGTGATGAGCTTAACAATTTAGTGGTTAAGGCAGACCCATCTGGTACCGTGATTCGATTAAAAGATGTGGCTATCGTTAAAGACCGTTTTGCGGAATCGCCTAATGCGACTTATTTTGATGGTAATTTATCTGTAAGCACAACTATTACAAGTACTAATAATGAAGACTTAATATCCTCTGCTGAACAAGTAAAAGAGTATATAGAAGATTTTAATGAAAAGTATAACAATGTCAAATTAGACATTGTGTCCGATCAGTCGACAACCCTTGTTCAACGTACCCAATTATTGACGGAGAATGCTATCATGGGTATGTTGTTGGTGCTGATTTTTCTGTCCTTATTTTTGAACACGAGATTGGCATTTTGGGTAGCCTTCGGTTTGCCTGTGGCATTCTTAGGAATGTTTGTATTTGCTGGTTTCTTTGATGTAACCATCAATGTTTTGTCTTTATTCGGTATGATCATCGTTATCGGTATTCTAGTAGATGATGGTATTGTAATTGCTGAAAACATTTATCAACATTACGAAAAGGGAAAAACCCCTGTACAAGCTGCTGTAGATGGCACTATGGAGGTGTTGCCGCCGATTATTTCTGCGATTATAACTACAATATTAGCCTTCTCCATATTCCTGTTTTTAGATAGTAGAATAGGTGAGTTCTTTGGCGAAGTTTCTGTAATCGTTATTCTGACATTAGTGGTTTCATTAGTAGAAGCATTAATTATTCTACCAGCTCACTTGGCGCATTCCAAAGCATTACAGCCTTTAGATGACAAACCAAAAAGCGGACTAGCAAAGGCATTTGCTAAACTTAGGGTTATTAACGAGTTTGGTGATCGCTTAATGATTTTAATGCGCGATAAATTGTACACGCCTGCATTGCGTTTTGCAATGAACTATAAAATTTTCGTTTTTAGTCTTTTCTTCGGTGCGCTAATATTAACATTAGGTTCTGTTGGTGGAGGTGTTATTAGAACTGCATTTTTTCCAAGAGTAGCTAGTGACAGGGTAGGTATAGAATTAGAAATGCCTAATGGTACTAATGAAAAAATTACAGATTCTATTATTTCCATGATTGAGGAAAAAGCAGAAATTGTAAATCAAGAATTAACGGATAAATATTTAAAGGGCACTAATAAGATGCTTTTTGAAAATGTTATTAGACGTTTAGGTCCAGGTTCATCAACGGCACAACTAAATATCAACCTTTTGCCTGGTGAGGAAAGACCCGATGAAATTTCCTCAGATATGGTAACCAGTAGGCTAGAAGAGCTAGTGGGGCCGGTTATTGGTGTAGAAAGTCTAATATATGGATCAGGTGGTAACTTTGGCGGTTCTCCTGTATCAGTTTCGCTTTTAGGAAACAATATTGAAGAGCTCAAAGCGGCAAAGGTTGAATTGAAAAGCATTTTGCTGAATAACTCTCGATTAAAAGATATTTCTGATAATGACCCAGCTGGTATTAAGGAAATTCGATTGACCTTAAAAGAGAATGCCTATTTGTTAGGTCTAGACCTTCGCACTGTAATGGCACAAGTGCGATCAGGATTTTTCGGAGTACAAGCACAGCGTTTTCAACGATCACAAGATGAAATTAGGGTGTGGGTACGGTATGAAAAAGATGAACGTTCTTCGATTACCAATTTAGATGATATGCGAATTGTCACTCCTACAGGTGAACGTGTTCCGATGAGTGAAATAGCTGACTATACTATTGAACGTGGTGATGTTGCCATTAATAGATTAGAAGGCAGGCGAGAAATTCAGGTATCTGCAGACATGAAAGATGTAAAGGATAGCCCTACAGATATCATGACAGAAATACAAAATGTCATCATGCCAGAAATACACTCTAAGTATCCAACGGTTAATGCTTCCTATGAGGGGCAGAATAGAGAGTTGGGTAAATTAACAGGGTCTTTAAAATTGGTAGGATTCACGGTTTTACTTTTAATATATATCACTATAGCATTTACGTTTAGAAGCTTTAGTCAACCCTTAATGTTATTGCTTTTAGTGCCTTTTAGCTTTACAGCAGTTGCATGGGGACACTGGATTCACGATTTTCCTATTAACGTACTATCGATTTTAGGAATTATTGCCTTAATTGGTATTATGGTGAACGACGGCCTGGTTCTAATAGGTAAGTTCAATACAAACTTGCGAGAAGGTATGACATTTGATAATGCTATTTTTGAAGCAGGTAAATCTAGGTTCAGGGCAATTTTCCTAACATCGATTACAACTATTGCAGGTTTGGCGCCACTAATGTTAGAGACTAGTAGACAAGCACAATTTTTAAAACCGATGGCGATTTCTATTGCCTACGGTATTGGTATAGCCACCATACTTACATTGTTGATGTTACCACTTTTTCTATCGTTCAGTAATAATCTGAAGGCTGGTAATAAAATGTTGGCTTCTGGCCATAAAATTACAAAAGAAGAAGTAGAAAGAGCTATTACCGAGCGTATGGAGGCTGCACATCTAGAAGGTCAAAAGAATCATTCAATTGTAGATGAAAGTCATCACGATCACCCAGAAGTTAGTTCAAATATTCATTAGAAATTAGAAGTATAGTATAATGATTAGATTACGAATCATCCATTTATTGTTGTTAATTCCATTTTGTAGTGTATTAGCACAAGAGAATACACTCTCTAAAGAAGAGGCGGTTGCACTTGCTTTAAAAAATAATTTTGGAGTAATCATAGCCAATAACAACTTAAAAATAGCCGATAATAATAAAAACATTTTAAATTCTGGCTATTTGCCAAGTTTAACGGGTAATGCCGGCGGGTCATTTGATCAAAGCAATCAAGAAGCTACTTTTCAAGATGGCAGTGTTAGGGCAATTGATGGGGCCGAAACTACACGTTACAATGCTTCTTTAAATTTAAATTATACGTTATTTGATGGTCTAGGTCGTTGGTATGATTACAAAAGACTTAAAGAAGAATATGATTTAACTGAACTAGAAACTAGAGAAACCATAGAAACAACGATGATACAGTTATATACTGTATATTTTGAAGTGGCAAGACTTACTGAAAATATTAAGGTTTTAGAAGACACTTTTTCGAATACACAAAAGCGCTTACAACGTTCTGAATATAGTTTTGAATATGGTCAGACAAATAAGTTAGATGTTTTAAATGCACAAGTAGATTTGGTAAACGATAGTATCAATCTAATGAATACAAGACAAACGTTTAGGAATACAAAACGAGATTTAAATCTATTGTTGAATCGAGATCTTGCAATCTCTTTTGAGGTCGATACCGTTATCGCCTTTGTAAACCCTTTAAGTTTAGAAGAATTTTTAGATAAAGGCATTTCAAATAATGTAAGCGTTTTACAGACTGAAAAAAACATTAAAATTAACGACTATACGTATAAATCTAGTAAGTCTGTTTTTTTGCCAACTGTTGGTCTTACTGGAACTTATGGATGGAACGAAGGAAATTTTCCTGCAACCAACTTTTTAGCTTCAAGTGTTTCTACAGGATTATCTACAGGTTTAAATCTTACCTGGAACCTTTTTGATGGTGGTAGTAGTTTAACACGTATAAAGAATGCGAAAATAGTACTAGATAATCAAGAAACTATTAAAGAACAAATAGAGCAACAGGTATTAAGAGATGTGCAAAACGCCAAAGAAAACTACCTAAATAGATTGCAGGTTTTTAGCTTGCAAGAACAAAATGTCGTGACCAATCAGAATAACTTTGAACGCTCTAACGAGCAATTTCAATTGGGAAGTATAACGTCTATTGAGTTAAGACAGGCTCAAATAAATTTATTGAATGCACAGACGAACAAAAATTTAGCAAAGTACGATGCTAAGTTGGCTGAGCTTCAATTACTACAACTTACAGGACAATTATTGAATATTGAACTGTAACAGTTACTTAATAAAGTAAGGTATGGACATGTATATCAAAAGAACAAATAGCGAGCTGATAGAAATTCTCTATCAGCAGTCACTTCTTACGTTTGAATCTCAGTTAAGCTTAAGAGAGGAAATACAGAAACGTGATATTGAAGTAGATCTTTCGCCTTTAGAAACTTCAATTTCAAATAAACTCACGCAAATCAAAAATTTGGAATACTTGAAAGATTTCGGTTTTAAGGCGGAAAAAAATTCTGATGGAATTACGGTGACCAGAACTAATAAGGCTATGTTCACTGATGTTACTGCCATTTTTTTAGGGGTAATTGTTTTTTTAATAGGTGTTTACGGTTGTATAAACCTAGCATTTACTTTTATTAATGGCGATGAGTTAGATGTTTTTACCTTGGCGTATAAGTTTGCTATAGCCGCTTTGGTTTTTATAGGTTTTAGCTTTTTCAGTGGATTAAAACGAGTTTTCGATTATACTGGTTTTGAGCTTTCTACTTTAAATGGATTAATCACTTTAAAAAAGCGCTTCGATATAAAGCTTGAGGAGATTAAAGCAACAGCTGCCGATGTTTTTGTAGAAACCGATGATGAAACACTTTTTTTAAAGTTGGGCAATCAAACCATCTTCACTTCAAATGCTGAAAATTTAGTGCAGACCCTTACCTTAAAAGAATTGGCTAAAGAATTGAAAGGCGCATAAATACTATGTACGAGCATTTTTTTCAATGTCCATATTGTTGGGAAGAGGTTTCTATGCTTCTTGATCCTTCTGTAACTCAACAGACTTATGTAGAAGATTGTGAAGTGTGTTGTAACCCTATAGAAGTTACTCCTCGTTTTGAAGATAATGAACTAATAGCCTTCGATGCTCAAAGTATAGAACAATAGTTAGTTTTTAAATTCTATTTTGCCACCAAAAGTATCATCCTTATCAATAGTTTGCGGATTTCCGTAAACTTGTATTGACCCACCAGCTTTTACTTTGGCAATGATATTTTCACTTGCGTAAACCTCAGCAATGCCACCGCCTAAAACGATAACGGAAGTAGTTTTTGACTTTAAGCCTTTATTATATAGTTTGCCGCCAGTGTTAATATTGGCATCTTGGTGATTAGTTGTGCCAGAAAGCTTTAATTCACTTCCGCTAGTGCTTTTCGCGTTCAAGTTATCTACATCAATATTAAGGGTGATTACTGCAGCTTCTTGAGACCTAATTTCTAGTATTGAACTCTTAATCAGTCCGCTAGAAATAATTCTTGCATTTTCGTTGGCATCGATTACTTTTAATTCTTCAGTGAAGTATAATTTAACATTTACGGTGTTACCCGATAAAAACTCATTTGCAACCATTTTCACTTTCAAGAGTCCGTTATTCTCAGTAATGCTAATTTCATTTTTATCATCATCACTTAATACAAGTTTATTCTCTTGACCTTTAATAAGGTTTACCGTAATGCGGTCATATGCCTTGAGTTCGGTAAATTTTTGTAAAGGAATAGTTGCAGTACTTTGTGCAAAACAAGAAAATGTTGAACACATAAAAAGGACAATAGTGATGATTGGTTTCATGAAATATTGGTAATTGGTGCTTCAAAGTTACACTACATTTTCGAGTTATTTACAAAACTCGGTTTTTGATATTTTTTAAGAGGTTTGTTCATAAAAGTTAAATAATGATAAGGTGTTCGGTTAGGTTTTACAGTTTCACTATCTTAAACAAGTAATTGTCTTCATTGAAGAGTATGAAAAAGAAATATGTATTATTGACCTTAGTAATCGCGTTAGGCATCGTTGGCTATGCGGGGGTTGAATATTTCCCAAATTCTAAAAATACTGTGGTATCTGAAACTTTAGATTCTATACCTACGCGGCGAGAATTACGAGGTAGCTTTTTTGATAAACGAGAAATACTGGTAGTTTATGCCGCTAATGATAGTGCATTAAGTAAAAAGTATGAACAGATACTCAACGAGCTTTCGTTATTAGAACCTACGGAATCTTGGCGAAGTGCAAAAATTCTATATAAACGAGTAGATCAGGTAACTGAAGAAAACCTAAGGGAGAATGTTATTTTTCTGTTGGGTGCTATTCAAGAGAATATAATTCTAAAAAGATTTATAGACCAAACTCCATTTCAGGTTAATAGGAGAGAGATAATTATAGGCTCAAATGAGATAGCAAATGAGAATTCTGTTTTATCGATAAGTTTTTATCCGAATCCATTAATGCCTAAAATGCCATTTAGTTTTATGACGGGAACAGATGCGCAACAGGTATTTGAATTTTTTGCTGAAAAGGTCAAAGAAAACGGAAGGTCTTTTTACTGGCAGAATCTTAGTTATGAACTTTACAATGATCGCGAACGTGTGGTGATGGGAGATTTTAATAATCAATGGAAAATAGATAATACTACGTTTTTTGATTTTTCTAAAAGCAACAAGGTTCTTTTGAACGCAGAAAAGTATCAGTTCGTAAATCATAAAAATGCATTAAAACCATCTGAAGTAAAAGGCCTTGAGGAGCAAATAAAACGAAATACTTCAAAAGTGTTTGCTTTTTTAGACAATGACAACTTTCCTAAAATAACGTATAATTTTTATAGCAACACAGAAGAGAAGGGCTTAATGACCGGTAATACGAGCCAAGCCCATTACGATACGTTGAATAATTCTGTTCACATCATTGCCAATAAAATATATAAGAACAACAACATTGGCAAGGATAATGAACTACT
>CAXBIJ010000199.1:0-7068 GCA_963975675.1 uncultured Maribacter sp.
CATATTCATCACCTATATTACCAAGGCCAACAATTAAAAATTTCTTCATGGGGTCTTTCTCTTCTTGAATTATGCCGTGTTTTGTAAATAATGATTTAAAAAAATCGAACATAGCTTGTTAGAATTATGGGATAAAAATACAAAAGCATCCCGATACGTGTATCGGGATGCTTTTTAGTAAATCTTAAAAAAAGAGGTCTATTCTTGAGCAGTTTCTTCTGCTGCACCTTCAGCACCTTCAGCACCTTCTTCTCCTTCTTCATCTTCATCATCAAGAACAACCGCGGTACGAGCAGTTTTAACTTGTACAACAACAGTAGTATCAGGATGTAGAATGCTGAAATCATCACTTAACAATGAACCAACAGAAATGTTTTGACCGATTTTCAATTTAGAAATATCGATATCAAAGAAATCTGGTAATTTGTCTGGTAATGCTTTAATAGCCAGTTTACGTTTTCTAAATAATAAACGTCCACCGTTACGTACACCTGGAGAATTTCCTTCTAAACGAACAGGAATGTCCATAGTAACCATTTTATCATCGAACAATTGATAAAAATCAATATGTATGATGTTGTCGGTAACAGGGTGAAACTGAATATCTTGCATAACCGCTTTAACTGAGGCTCCACCATCCAATTCAATTGCAACTGTATGTGCATTTGGAGTGTAAACCAAGTCTCTGAACGCTAGTTCGTCTGCTGAAAAGTGTAATGGTTTATCCCCTCCGTATACCACGCAAGGAACCTTTCCAGCATTACGTAGGGCTTTCGTTGCCTTTTTGCCCACGCTTTCTCTTTCTGATCCTTTAATTGTAATTGACTTCATTATATGTATTAATAATTAATATTCTATTTTAAATTTTTCTTCTGAATTACATTAAAAACTTAGAAGAAATAGAGTTATTGTTGTGAACCTTGTCCATAACATCCGCAAATAAATTTGCACAACTTAATACTCTTACTTTATCACTTTTTATTTCTATAGGAATTGAATCGGTGATAATCAATTCTGTTAGTTTTGATTTTTGAATTTTCTCATAGGCATCACCAGAAAGTAAACCATGTGTTGTGATAGCTCTTACGCTTATAGCACCACGCTCCATCATTAAATCTGCTGCTTTCGTTAAGGTTCCTGCGGTATCTACCATGTCATCGACAAGAACAACATTTTTCCCCTGTACGTCACCAATCAATTCCATATGGGAAATTACATTTGCTTTTGCCCTTTGTTTGTAACAAACAACTACATCAGAATCTAATGCTTTAGAATAGGCATATGCCCTTTTAGATCCTCCCATATCTGGCGAGGCTATAGTAAGGTCTTTTAACCCAAGATTTTTTAAATATGGTAAAAACAGGGTGGATGCAAAAAGGTGATCTACAGGCTTTTCGAAAAAGCCTTGTATTTGATCAGCATGTAAATCCATGGTGATAATTCTAGTAGCCCCTGCTGTTTCTAGCATTTTAGCAACAAGTTTAGCTGCTATAGGCACTCTAGGTTTGTCTTTTCTATCTTGTCTTGCCCAACCAAAATAAGGCATTACTGCGGTAATGTGACGTGCAGATGCTCTTTTTGCAGCATCAATCATTAGTAACATCTCCATTAAATTTTCTGGACCAGGGTGTGTAGAACCTATAATAAAGATTCGTGTACCTCTGATAGATTCTTCAAATGAAGGCTGAAATTCCCCATCGCTATAACGGGAAAAAATTACATTGCCCAGCTCCATTCCATATGCCTTAGCGATTTTTTCGCCTAAGATTTTACTTTGGGTGCAAGCAAATATTTTCGGTTGTGGAACTTGGTATGGCATGTCTTTAATTGTTGTTTCCCAAATAGTTGCTTCAGTAAATTGTTGAAGTTCTTATTTTTAAGGAGGTGCAAATTTAAAAATTAAATTTGGTTGCTAATGCATAAATCTTGATATTTTTGGTGATATAAAGAAAATAATTATTTAGTTTTGCAGTCCTAATTTTATGGGATGTCGTTTCTTAACGGCTATTATGCTCGAGTGGCGGAACTGGTAGACGCGCTGGATTCAAAATCCAGTTCTTCGGAGTGCGGGTTCGATTCCCGCCTCGAGTACAAAATAAAATCGCAATAATCTGACTATAAGATTGTTGCGATTTTTTGTTTGTGCTTAATTCCGAGATAATTGTTTTAACCCATATATAGTAGAAGGCTTAGGAAGGTCTAATGGAATTAAATGTATTTTTAATATAATGCAGCTTCTGAAGATAAGTAGGTATTAATTTCGTTAATAAAATTTTCTGATCCATTTTCTGTTTTGAAAATTTCGATGGACTTCGATACTACTTTAGCAGAAATTGTTGGTGAAAAACCAATACCCTCCGTGAAAAAGTTAATTAAATGAACTTCATCGTCACTTATTTCGTTTGGATAAATCAATTTTAAGAAATCATATAAAAATACTAATCTATCATTATTAGAATCTAAGGGCTCTGTAGTAAGTTTTGAAGTGATTTGGATAATTTTTATTGAATTCTCCATAGATATATTAAGCTTGCCAGCTAAACTATACAGTAGTTTCATTTCTGGTTCTGAAATTGGCCCCTCAACTTTAGCGGAGCTTACAATAGTTGAGAAATAGGAAAGGTTTTTATGAAGTTCAGTAGTTTCTGATAGCTTAAAAATTGGTAACATGGTATATTATCTTTTTCTTTATACACCTGTTTAATTGTGAGGTCACAAATAATTTAAAAAAACTAAATTTTATCATGTCCAGTTTACGAATGCTTATATTGGTTTTAGTTGGATCTCACTTAGAATCTTATTTAGGGTCTGCTAAAAAGCTTAGTGATAATGAGCTGGTTGAAAAAATTAAAAAAACTCAGGATAGTCAATTATTTGGTATTCTATACGACCGCTACAGTAACAAAGTCTATAATAAGTGCTATAGTTTTGCAAGAAATGATACAGAAGCTAAGGACCTTACACAAGATATTTTTCTTAGGGTATTTTTAAAGTTAGATCAATATAAATCCGAAAAAGCTTCTTTCTCAACTTGGCTATATGTAATTACCTATAATTTTTGCACAAACTTTGTCAATAGAGAGAAGAAAAAGAATAGAACTGAACATTTAGAGGATTACGAATACCATTTAAGTGACCATGTAGTTGGTATCAAAGAGATAAATACTCTTGATCCTGATAAGCTTAATGAGGCACTTCAATTATTACTACCTGAAGAAAAAGCCCTTTTGTTATTGAAATATCAAGACGACGTTTCAATTAAAGAACTTCAAATCACATTTGAGGCTGGAAAAAGCGCCATTAAAATGAGATTAAATAGAGCGAAAGCCAAGGTGGTTAGTATATACAATACTTTATAAATATGGATAAAAATATATTCAAACGTATTGAGACCGATAAAGAGCTTCCAAAAGAAGCGAAGGGCGAGATGGTGTCAAATATTGAATCAGCCAAGTTGCTAAAGGGTTTTACAGAGCTTTTTAGTAAAGAATACTTATCTGTGCTAACAGATTTTTTCAAGTCCAAAAGTTAGATTGTTATTTCATAAATAGCTCATTCTTTGTGCTCTTAAAAAAATTTTATGTGACCTTTTCTTTTTCTTGGGTAATAAGCTATAACAAATAAGTTGTAGTGTATTATTCGAAAATCACATATGGGCAAAGTAAATATTTTTAAAAAAATTGACCTTCCCAATCTAGAAGTTCCTACAGAGGTAAAAAGTAAAGTAATTTCAGATATTGAAAGCGCAAAAGTTTTTAAAGAATTGGCAAATCTTTTTACTTCACAATATTCCTCAGTAGTACACCAACTTTTTAAAAAAAATAAAACCAAATAATAACTATAAGACCAAATATTATGGAAACAATTACTTCATGGAGAGAACTTACTACCAATACATTAAATGAAATGGGACACAATATTATGAGCGCAGTGCCGAATATTGTAGGAGCACTATTAATATTATTGATAGGTTGGATTATTACAAGTCTTATAATTATAGTGCTTAAGCGAATATTAAAGTTCATAAAGGCAGACAAATGGACCGAGGCTATTAATACCAAATTGCTTTCAGGTAAAACATCTTTAAAATTCGATGTTTCAAAAGTGGTGTTGGTTTTTGTGAAATGGATTATGTTTTTGATTTTCCTAATTGCAGCAGCTGATGTGATGCAATGGCAGATTGTTTCTCAAGAAGTGGGTAATCTACTTCGATATTTACCAAAACTATTTAGTGCCATTGCCTTATTTATGGTAGGTCTTTATATAGCTGATTTTATAAAAAAAGCTATAAAAGGTGTTTTTGAATCCTTTGATCTTAAAGGAGAGAAATTGGTAAGTACACTGGTGTTTTATGTGATAGCCTTTATTATTACCGTTACTGCTCTAAATCAAGCAGGTGTAGAAACTGTAATAATTAGAAATAATGCCACACTGATTTTAGGTGCTTTTCTTGCTGCAATTGCAATTTCTTTTGGGCTTGGCTCACGTGAAATAGTTAAAGATATATTGCGAACATCTTATGCTAGAAAAAAATTCAGTGTTGGGCAAGAGGTGAAGTATAAGAACCAAATAGGTATGATTGAAACCATTGAAAACCTAACTATGGATATTCGTACAGAAGAAGGTCTTTTGGTAGTGCCTATTCATAAGTTTATTGAAGAAGAAGTTTTGGTTACCAAAGATTTAGAATAGAAATTAAAATATAAAATGTGACCCTTTGAATATTTGGTGTAATAAGTTTAAAGATGAATTAATAAATTATAATTATGAACAAGAAAATATTATTAGTTGTCATTTTCTTAATGTCTCTATCTGTGTCAGCGCAAAAGAAAGCGAAAATCGATGGTAATAAAGTAGTTACCGATGTTTTCAAGACTTTAGAAGAGTTTCATTCTATTGAAATAAGCGATAATTTAGAGGTTAATTTAACTCAAACCTCAGACAATGGGTATCATTTAAAGACAGATGAAAATTTAGTTGATGTTATTAAGTTCGATATTTTGAATGGTGTACTTAAAATTTATAGCACCCATAATATCAAGAATAGTAAAGAACTCATTATTGACCTAACTTTTGTTAATGTAGACGCTATTACGTTGATCGGAGAAGCTGAACTGAATTCAAAAAATAGGCTAACCTTTGAAAATCTTATGTTCACTGCTAATGACGATTCTAAATACGAATTAGACATGCAAGCGGGTAATGCTACTTTCAATCTTGGTCAAAGCTCTAAGGGAGACATAATCTTAAAGGGTAATAAAACCTCAATGATATTGAACGACAATACTTTCTTAAAGGGCGATTTTGTAACAGATGCTTTAGATTTAACTGTTAACAAAAGAGCTGATTTAGATATCAAAGGTGATGCAACAAATCTTAAGTTAACCGCAACAGGTTCTTCAGATATTAAGGCTAAAAAGCTGCGAGCTACATATGCAGACCTTAATGCTTCAAATTCAGCAGACATTTATGTGAACGCGACAAAAGAGCTTAAGGTTTACACAAAAGGTAAAAGCTATGTGTATGTATATGGCAATCCTGAAATTAAAATAGATGGCTTAAACGATAAATCAAAAATCATCAAGAAATAGAATACAAATAAAGCTAACTCAACTTAACTAGTTTTTTTAATGCCTTCTTTTTAGAAGGCATTTTTTAGTTGTCTCTTATAGATTAGGATTTAAAAAAAAGAAATGGTTAATGTGACTTTCTGCGTTTTTGGTGTATAAATTAAAAGATTCATAACAAGTGAGTCTATTTCAAAAATAACGGACATGAAATTCAAGACTATTTTAGCTATCCTATTCGTAATCCTAATCATTGTATTTTCTCTTCAAAATGCTGAGGTCACCGATGTGAAGTTTTTTCTTTGGAAAGTGTCCGCATCTCGTATTTTAATAATTTTGGGCAGTTTTGGAGTGGGTGTACTTGTAGGGCTTTTAATATCGGCAAAACGTAGATTAATCAACACAAAAAGATACTAGAGCATGGCAAAAATACTCAATGTAGAACTTCAGAAAATACCAAAAAATATAAATGTTGGAGATGATATTAATGATATTACCGTAGTTACAAAAATTAAATTCCATGATTTTGATGTTAAACTAGAAATGCCATATTGTCTTCACATTTTTGTGTATGATATACATGGCGATGTAGATGCACCCTTGATTTTGCCAAATTGGGATGAAAGCATTCTTATGCCCGTTTCATTAGATAGAAAAGACGTCTTACTTGGTAAAGAAGTTATTATGGTAAATGCCAACCAATCAGAAATTATTATTAATACGCCAATGGCATTGAAACTTGGTAAATTTAATAGAGAAATGTCTCCAACGACAAGAAAACTAGAGGTATTTGCAACAATTGCGCCTGTAATTGCAAGAGCTTCTAAATATTCTGAGCCTTTTACTACGAACGTCAGTTATTAGTTTAAAGACTTATTTTTATTTTGATAAGCTATAATCTTAATTTTAAGTATCACCAAGAACGTTCTAATAGTCAAATTAAATGATTAGGCCATTGTAGCATTTTTTCAACTATTTTTAATAAAAATAAAATTTTTAAAATGATTTTTTCATACCATGTGTATAAAGAAATGTTCATCAATTTCAATACAAGTAAATTACAAACTCAATGACCGAAAATGAAGTAGTATCACCTAATTCTATTTTAAAACAGGCGGTTCATAATTTAATGAACGAATTAACCCATTATAATGGTGTTTTGCTTGAAAATAGGTCTGAAAGTGAACTAAAAGAGATTATAAATAATAAATTCATTAAAATTTGTAAGTACTACCTATCTATTGGGCAGAATGAACTTGAATTGCTTGAGAGAGAATCATGTGAAATAGGCGAGGTAGCATATTTAATGCATTATCGATTACCTGATTTTTTTAAAGATATTATGCTCATTCATCGAGATGTGCTTTTACAATTACAAATTGGTAAACACAAATATATGGAGGGTGCTGTTTCTAAAGAGTCACTCCATATTCATAGTGGCGAATCACAAAAAATGCTTTTTGAGGCTGTCGAGTTTTTCATTCAAAAATTTAAAGAAGAA
>CAXBIJ010000200.1:0-7056 GCA_963975675.1 uncultured Maribacter sp.
TATTATGGTTTGTGCATTATTTGCTTCATCCTTAGAATCTG
The DNA here is from genome assembly GCA_963975675.1 of uncultured Maribacter sp. Lineage (GTDB taxonomy): Bacteria > Bacteroidota > Bacteroidia > Flavobacteriales > Flavobacteriaceae > Maribacter. Next base: position 42 of record CAXBIJ010000200.1, read on the forward strand.
GATGGACGAAAAATTCATATAATTTACGACAGATAAATTCTGCAATTTCTGGTGCTCTCTGGTCAAAAAGAATATTGATAACATCATCATAACCCCAATTACCGGTTTGCCCTAGAATAGTTTTGGATCCTGCATCGTGTTTGGTGGCATCAAATGCTACTGGTGAACAGCCTATTTCAGTGCGTTCAACATAACCACTTAAAGCTTTGGCAGTTTCAATGATATCCTCTTCTGTATAGCCGTTACCTTCACCTAGTGTGAAAAGCTCATATAACTCACGACCATAATTTTCGTTAGGGTTGTTCCCATTATTGAATACTCCATCTAAGTAGTATAACATCGCATTGGTTAACCCTATTTCACTTACAAAAGTTTTAAAGTTACGAAGTGAATTTCGCTGCAGACAATCGATGTATTCATATAAATATGAATTACAATTATAGACCTCTAGTTCTGTTACAAAATGGTTGCTCCAGAAAAAACTTAGTCGATCTCTTAAATTATTATTCAATAAACCGTTTGCATAATCTAATTGAAATTCAGATTTCTGCTGATTCTTCAATTGATTGCGGGCATCGTCGTCTTCAGGATAATTTGCGTTTGTCCAATTCGCCCATGTAGGTGCGGGTATTGGCGCCATGTTTAGAGCTTGGTCTACCAAACTATCTACTAAAGCTGCCGCAGATTGACCTGTGGCTTGATTAATAGTAGCGACCGAGGCACTGAATCCTAATCTTCTGTATAAATGTGATGCTCGTAATTGGTCTAAATTGGCAGTGTACGGAGCAAGAGTAGAAGTATTACAGTTAATGAAATATTCCATATTCTTAAATAGGTATTTATATCACGTTCGTAGAGTTGGGGCTTCTATTCTAAACGTTTCGAAATTTGGTATAGTATTTTAAACTATCTATTTTCGATACTCAATATCCAAATAACGATATTTATTAACAAAAAAGCGTCGAAAGACTATTATTTTCGATGAATTGCACAATTTTAAGAGGTTATTATGGGAATACATAATGAATTTGGGAAGGAAGGCGAACAATTAGCGGCTGACTATCTAGTAAAAAAAGGATACACCATTAATTATAAGAATTACAGATACCTTAAGGCAGAAATAGATATCATTGCTCAGAAGAATGATACATTGGCCATTGTTGAAGTTAGGTCAAGAAGATCCGATTATATAGAGAATATAGCCGAAACGGTTACACCGAAAAAAATTAAACTTTTGGTTATGGCTGCGAATCATTATGTTACCAATAATGAAATTGATGTGGATGTCCGTTTTGATATCATTACAATTCTAAAAAATAAAAATCGATTTGAGTTGGAACATTTGGAGTCTGCGTTCTATCATTTTTGAATAATCTACTGGTAGAGTAGATTTTACATAAAACATTTTGTTCTATTTATAACAAGTTGTTATATTTGCGTTACAACCAAGCAGTAAAATGAAAACAATATCATCAGTCGTAGAAGAGTACATTAAGAAAAAGCCGTTTTTACAAAGTGCTCTAGCTCAAGGTATCATCAACCTTACTTCTTTGTCTAGAATAGTGAAACCAGAAATTGAGCATGAATTAGGTAAAGACATTCGTAATGGAGCAATCGTAATGGCATTAAAACGATTATCAGATGACCTTGAATTTAGAGCGACCCATAAAATTTTAAAGGTTCTGAAGAATATTGGTGAGATAACTGTTCGTTCCTCATTAACAGATTATACCTTTTTGGCTTCGAATAAGATATTGGTTCATCAGGCTAAATTATTAGAAGAGATTAATAGTAATCAAGATGTGTTTTATACTTCTAGTAGAGGTGTTAATGAAATAAACATTGTTATTAGCAATGTGATGGATAAAACCGTTGAACGATTGTTCAAAGATGAAAAATGTACGCAAAAGGCCGAAGAACTTTCATCGATTACAGTTAAATTACCAGCAGAGAATGTTTCTGTACCGGGTATTTACTACTTTATATTTCAGCGTTTGGCTTGGGAAGGAATTGTTCTTTACGAAGTAATTTCTACTACGAATGAATTTACTATTCTGGTGAATGATGAACAGGTTGATATGGCCTTTAAAACTATTAAGGATTTAAAATCTCTTTAATTTTCTAGAAATTCTACCACTTCTTTATCTGATTCTGGTTTCGCTATAAAGCGTTTTTCACTATCTAAAATAAAGTAGGTGGGTGTGCTTTGGATATTGAAGACTTGTGCATAATCACTTTCCCATTTTCCAAGCGCAATAGCATGACTGAAATTGGGTAGGGTAGCAGATACCTTTTTCCAATTTATTTCATCATCTTCTAATCCTATGGCCAGTACCTTTAAAGAATCATAACCTTTTAATTCTTTGTGTAATTCGGGTAGCTCTTTTAAACAATGAGAACAAGTACTGCTCCAAAATACCAATAAGTAATTATCTGCTTTCTCCATAGTAGAAAGCGCATGTTTTTTTCCATTAGATTCCCAAGTAATTTCTGGTGATATTGCTCCTATCCTTAGTCTTGTGGAAGATTCAATATCATCAACCATTTTCTGATTTCCATTAGCAATAGCTAATTTTTTTAAATGATTGGTAAACGTATAATCTTGCACAGAGCCCATAGTATTTGCTTCTGCTATTTCCCAAATTTGGTATAAGACCTTTGTTTGAAAGGGTATAGACGTATTTTTAATAAATTTAGCAACGGTCTTTACATTTTTATTTATTTCTAAATCTAATCCATTTTTGGTTGCAATATCTGATGGCAATGCAGAGAAAACATAATTGGCGATTTTATCAGTCAGAAAATTAGAGCCTTGTAAAATAGGGTCTATTAAATTTAAATTATCAAAATGATGCTCTTTTTTATGGTTTAAGAATGTTACCAAATTTTCATAATCTTCAGGAAAATAAGACCTGTTTGCTTTTATGAATTTATAGGCTATAGTATTGGTATGGTTTTCTTCATAAAACTTTTGAATAGTCTTTAATTCTTTTATAATTTCTGTAAACTCCTTCTTCGATTCACTTCCTTTTTCATAATACTCCATTAGCCTATCTTGGGCCGCTGTTATCTTTGAGAAGTATTCATTAAACCACTTATTTTCTTCTGAATTAGTAATTGTTAATCCGTCTTGAATGTTAAAATTGAATTTTACCTGCTCCTTTTTATCATAAATAACATCAATATAAAATTCATTTTGTGGTACAGCATACACTAATCTATACATGCCGGGCTGTGCATTAATAGGCATTTCTAAACTAAAAAAACCCTCTTTTACAGCTGTGTCTGCAGCGTATTTTTCGCCACCTGGTGTTAATTCATAGGCTATTAACCATTTAAAATCTTTCGCAGGCGAGAAATTACCAGAAATAGAACCTTGAGCGTTTAGCCCAATTGAAATAAATAAGATGAAGTATATATATAAAACTTTCATAGAAAAGTAAAAACAATTAGCGGACCAGAATTGCTTTAAAAGAATATTATTTAAAGTCCATGTTAATTAATTTTTAGTTGAGATGGACTGTAATGGTTAAATGTCTAAGTAATTCGAATAGTACTTAAACCCTATTATGATAACTCTCTGCCGATTTCTATATGACCAAGAGCTTCTGTTATTTTGATGATTTCTTTTTCATGAATGAAGCCATCAGATATGGCAACTTCGTCTAAAAGTTTAGCTAAGATTTTCTTCTTATTCAAAGACATTAGACTAATAGTCTTAAAGGCTATATCCTTATTTAAATTCCTAGCTTGCCCAATAAAAAAGCTATCAAAACTAAACCGTTCCATTAATTGAGTAAGTAAATTCATTTCGGCAGGATCTACTTTGCTGTCGGCTAATATTACATAATCTACCATTTTAACTACAGCTAATTTTTCCTCTCTTGTAAATTCCATACTATTATTCTGACTCTTCACCTAAACCAATATTAATAAATGTATCTATGATTAAAGCCATTTCTTTTTTGTGAACTGACCCATCAGAAATGGCTACCTCGTCTAAAATAGTTGCCAAAGCTTTCTTTTGATCATGAGGTATATTGTAAAGAGTTACTAGCGCATTATCGTAATCTAGTTTTTTCGTTCTTTCTAAAAACGCGTTATCAAAACCTAAGGTTTTTTTAAGCTCATTTAGTATTTCAACTTCACCGGGGTGAACTTTACCGTCTGCCTGTATAACCTCATAAATCATCTTTACAAAGGCTGCTTTTACAAACTCTTCAAACTTCATAAGTTTTTATTAAGAGCGGAAAGATAAGCAAAAACCAAGAAATTTTGAATGTACTTTATTGATGAATTTTTCAAGATTGTAAAGAGTTATAATAGGATTAAACGTTGTATTATTTTTCAAATAGATATGGGCCGTATACTGCATCCCTAAATTGTTTATGAAGACCTATTTGGTCATAAGGGAATAATTGTACAAAAAGAACGGCGGTTAAGTTGTTTACTGGATCTATCCAAAATAAGGTTGACGCTGCTCCATCCCAGTAAAATTCACCTACTACACCATTATTTTCTTCAGGTGTTTTTGGTGGTGCTACGCGTACGGCAAAATCGATGCCGAAACCAACTTGGCCTTTGGTAGGTAACCAAGAACGTTTTGTTACGCTATCTGCTAATTGATTTGTCGCCATTAATTGAATAGTTTCTGGTTTTAAAATTTTAACAGAATCTAAACTACCTTCATTAACAAGCATCTGCGCAAAACGCATATAATTATCTAAAGTAGAGGTAAGACCAGAACCTCCTCTGGTAAGTGGCCAATGCTCTGTATAATTACTATATGTTATAGAATCTTGAACTAAATGGCCTTCACCTTTTCTTATATACATTTTGGCAAAACGATCTCTATCGTCACTAGGAATAAAATATCTGGTTTCGCTCATTTCAAGTGGGTCTAGAATATGTTTTTTAACATATTCTCCATATGGTATACCTGAAATACGCTCTACCAATAATGCTTGTACATCAACACATGGGCCATATTCCCATTGTGTGCCTGGTTGAAACCATAGTGGCACTTGTCCCATTTTTTCACCCATTTGGGTTAGGGTATTTTCGCGGTTCATAGCATCGGCTTCTATCATAAGTTCACTAAGTCCGGGTATGTCTGCTCTGTTTGGAAAACCTGCGGTATGCCTTGTAATATCTCTAATGCTAACTTCTCTTTTAAGTGGTTCAGTCATTACATTTCCCTTTGAATCTACACCTGTATAGACAGTCATATTTGAAAATTCTGGAAGATATTTCGAGATTGCATCGTCTAGTTTAAACTTACCTTCTTCGTAAAGCGTCATTAATGCTGTACCTGTAATGGGTTTGGTCATGGAATAAATTTGAACAATTGTATTCCTAGTCATAGGTTTTTTTGAATTGAGGTCTGCATAACCATAAGCATTGTAATATACTTCCTCACCTTGTTCAAAAATTAGAGCCGAAACACCAGCAATGTTCTTGGTATCAACAAAGTTTTTGAGTACAGAATCTATTCGGGCTTTAGCCAGGGAGTTTATTATTGCGGGTTCTACAGTCGAATCTCTTTTTAGTGATTCTTTACAGGAAGAAACAAGAAATAATAATGCAAATAAGAATGACAAATTTTTCATGAGTGGTTGATTGAAGGTGTGGTTATTAAAAGTACTAAATATTTATTTTGAAAATAGGAGAACTTGTTCCCAGATTTTTTAAGCTTGTTGCCATTCTTCTTTCTCCAGAATAATTCGTTCAACTTTCTTTATTAATTGTTTAAACGTCAAGGCTAACCTTAATGATTAAAATCAATAAAATTTCATGTAATTAATGATGTGATATAAAAAGATGGGTACTCAAATTAATTCCATCAGAATAAATGCCGTCTAAAGTATATTAGCATGAATTCTTACCAGTAATTTGGCTAGTTCTTTAGTGAAGGAATATTTGCGGAATGTAGATTGCAAGACCAGTTCAGTTCATTAAATGAAATATTTACCTCGCTCAACGTACGTACTATTTAAAACTAGTTTTTTTATCAAGTTACGATAGTTGGTGGCCTTTTTAAAATTATAAATTGTTGTAATTGGAGGTAATCAATTTCTTAGACAAATTTGAAATCAATTTTAGTTGAAATATGGCTAATGTATAAAAGTATAGCTTTTTAAATCTAATCTCGGCACTAAGCTTTCACTAATTCTTATGCGATTTTACAATCCCGATTGATGAAAAAATATGGTCTATGACATCATTTTCCTTTTCATGAAGGAAACCATCTGAAAGTGCAACATCTTCTAAAATCTGTGCAAGTTGGTTTTTCTTTTCTTGTGGCATTTCCTTAAGAATCACAATACTTTGCTCGGTTTCAATAGCTCGAGCTTGAATTAAAAAATTACTATCAAAATCTATGACTTCAATCAATTTGCTCAATGCATTTATTTCACCCTTATGAACTTTGCCATCTGCAACGATTACAGAATCTATTACATTGACCATGGCTAATTTTTCAGATATATCAAATTTCATTTTAAACAATTTGTTTTTCTTTTATTTCGAATGGCTTTAACGCCAAATATGCCCTATCTACGGATTGTATGTTTTCAAAAACCAATAATAAGCGTAATCCGTTTCGGGTCTGTTTCTCTTTTATTTTACATTGCTGTGCATGCGATTGTACATATTGTAAAACACGCGTAAAGATAGGGGTCTGATAAAAAGCAGACTGTTGGTCACTAATGAAATAACCAATCATTTTGCCTTGTTTCATTACAATTTTCTCCAAGCCAATGCTATTTGAAATCCACTTTATTCGAACAGAATTCAATAAATCTGCAGCTTGGTCAGGTAATTCGCCAAAGCGGTCTACTAGTTGTTCTTCGAATTTTTGAAGCGCTTGTTCATCCTTAACTTGATTTAAATCAGTGTATAAGGTAAGCCTTTCTGTTATATTGTTAATATAATCGTCTGGGAAGAGCAATTCAAAATCTGAATCGATTTGTGTTTCCTTGACAAAAATTTTCTCATGCGGACCTTCAACTTCGTC
>CAXBIJ010000201.1:0-7054 GCA_963975675.1 uncultured Maribacter sp.
AAATCTGCAGGATTTTCCGAGTACACACAGACCCAAGCAATTAATTATACACGTAGTTGTGGTGCGTTTTTTATTTATCTTTCAACTTCTCAATAGCGTTCAATATATTCAGTTTATCTTTTTCTAAACCCTGTGCAACGCTTCTGAAAAATGTTTGTCTGTCATCGGGATAATTTAATTCGAAATCTACTGGAATTCCTATGTTTTCATAAAACTTGTCGTTAATATCTGTGTAAACCTCATTTGATAAGGAAAAGTGCCAACCGTTTGGTAATGTTTTTTGTAAAGCGTCTGATATAGCTCCATTCGTACGAGAGCCAATTCTTTTCAGTTGAGTTATTTCCATCGAACTCAATGCCATCATATCGGTAGCACTCGCAGACTGTTGCGAAGTGAGAAGGTATACAGGCTTTGTGTACGGTTTTCTGGATGGCTCTAAATATATTGGTGTCTTTTTTGTGAAGCTGTTTTTATATCTTGCTTTTTTCGAAGCAATTTGTTTTCTATCTGTGCTAAAGCGACTTAAGACTTCCAATGCTACTACATCTTGCCCACCACCATTAAAACGAACATCAATAATTATATATTTGGTTTCCTTGAGGTCTTCCATTATCGTGTTCATAACTTTTCTTATTCCGGCAACTTCCTCTGTAATCTGTTGCTCGTAACTCAAGTTATTAAATGCATCCATATAAGTGGAAACAAAACCATTTTCTTTAACCAGACTATCACTCAAACTTAAATCTGCATACAAGAACATTGCTTTAATTTGAATATAACCAATGTCGTTTTCCATTTTGCCCCAATTTATGAGCCAGGAATCTTTAGTTAAATTTTCTTTGAGATAATAATCTGCAATAAGTCCAGCAACTTCAAAATCGCCATACCTTTTGAACTCTTCACTCTCTTCATTTAGAACATTGAGTTGTTCTGCTTTTTCATAAACTTCTTCTGTTGGTTCAATAGAACCGTGATTATCTTTTAAACTGTCAATCATTTCTTGAATGACTAAATACAATTCAACTTCAGTTGTGTTTGAATTGATTTTTTCCTTTGAAGTTTTATAGAGACTGTCCCAGTTTATTTTGTTTAGTTCAAAAAAGGCGAAGTGTTCTTTGTAAGTGTCAGCAAATACTTCAAAGTTGTACAATGGGTCATTTGTATCATTTTTATTTTTCTGACACAAATCGGGGAATTCGTTTGTTCTCGTATAGTAATAAAAACTATATCCTTTTTTTACTGCAAGAGTATCATTTGTTAATTCTATAGAATTTTTAACTTCAGAAATGTCGCCTTGTTTTGAAGGTAAACAAGAAATACTCGTTATATCAAAGTATTTATAAGTCGTAGAATCAATTTTTAGAATTTTTCCATAGCCAATAGACTTCCAAATTCCCTCAATAGAATTATTCTTTTTGTCATTCGAGTTACAGCCATAGAATAAAATGAAGAGTAGGATTAACGAGAAAAACATTCTTTTAAATAGCATGGTTTTTTTGTTGGTTTGTTCTCTATAGATTACATTTTTTGTTGATTGTTACAGTTTTTCTCAAATGCACCACAACGGTCTCGGCTATGAGTAGTTGCGTGGTTTAGCACTATACTTTGCAAGTACACACCAAACTGAAAATCCGTAAGGATTTTCAGAAGTAGGCGAGAACAAGCAATTACTTATAGCCATTGTTGTGCTTTCGTTATTTTTTTAATTCTTGCTCAATTAATTCTAAAATTTCTAAATTATTTATTCTAATACCCTTTAGTTCTTCCAAATAATTATATGATTTGAAGATAATATCTTGTGTATAGTTTTCAAATAACGGATCCTTAAATAATCCAACGAAGTCAGATGGATGAGTGCTTCCGTTCCTTCTAAATATTTCTGTCACTTGTGTATACTTATGTAATAATGGCCAATAGGTTTCATTAGTATATTTTCGAAGGATTTCTATTTCTTCATACGAATCTACAACTAAGTCCTCCCAACTAAATAATAATTCTATTAAGCGCTCATTTTCAATTAAGTGAATATCTCCTGATGATATTGCAGAACGCAATGCCCCGTTAATAGGGTTATAACTATATCCATGTCCACCGTGTCTTAGGTTTTCTTTAAGCACTGTATTGTCCGTGACATAATTTATAGAATCGATAAGATCTCTTGATTTTCTAAATTTCCATAAGCTTCGTTCTTGGTGGTAATATACAGTGTCTAATCTCGTAAGGCTAACTTCAAAATCCGTCTTTAAGGTTAATAATACTTGCTCCTTTTGTTTGGCATTTATGCTATCGTTTCTCCAATCATTTAATTGAATGGCTATTAAAATCCCAATAACCACGAGGATAATTTCGCCAATAGCATACTTTAAATATTTTACAGTTTTACCTTTTGAAAGTAAATCTTGTCTAATTTTTCTAAAGAATTTTATCATATTTATTTCCCGAGAAAGCGGGAATCTTATTGGTTGGTCAAAATGAAGCACAACGGTCTCGGCTATGATTAGTGCGGTAGCAAGGAAACAATTTTGTTTCCGTCTTCACACTTAGCCGAAACTTTTTGTTTGTTTTTAATTTTTGTTTTCAAAAGACAAATCCTAAAGATTTAGCGACACTATAAATATACACAAGCCCTCAAATTAAACACCAGAACCCGTATTAATTATAGGTATTGTTGGCAAACGTTTTTTTACTTTATTCTAGCGTTTAATATCTGTCTTAAGTCGTTAATAGACTTATCCTTTTCGTTATTAAATCCGAAATACGCCAATCCAATTCCAAATGCAATCATAATCAACGGAAATATCAAAGCCAATGGATTAGTGCCCTGCGCTGAAATTCCGACTAAGGTCCCAATTAAAGCAAGAGAAACAAACCCAAGCCAGAAAATCAAAAAAATGATTACAAATCCCTTAATTTTTAAATCTAAAATCAGCTTTGTTCCGTTTATGTCTGTTTGAATTTGCCCTTTAATTTGTGGAAGAAATGAATTTCTCCCTTTAATGATTCTCTGTATTTCAAATTTATCCTGCTCAAAAATTCCCTCAAAAAGTTTGTCGTCTTTTGGCTTATTAAATCCAATTGTCAGGCCTTTTTTCGGCCGAATATTTTCCTGCAATATTTTTCGGACTTCCTGTTTTGAAAGTCCTGTCGCAAGTTCTATTTTTTCGGATGGGATAATTTTCATTTAAAATGTTTGCCAACGTATGTATATGTGTACAATTACATATATACCTTTTTAAAAGTAATCTAAATAGTAAGTACTAAAAAACCTACTTTTCAACAGTTATAAACAACATCTATACATATGTGTTCTCAAAATTTCAAACTTACCACCATACCACAAAAAATTTTTCATATTCAGTTTCACTTTTTTTCATCCAGATTAGGGGAGAATTTTGTTTAACCAGCTGTTGATCTATTTTTAAGACTATGTCCGCATAAGACGTCCATTCAAAGGTGTCATTAGGGGTTAACACCCATTGGCTTTTGTTGGGCATATAGAATTGGTAAGAAGTAAATGCATCGCCAGTAAAGCCTGACATTCGTAGCCAATACCCAACGACACAATTTTCGTTTAATGGGTCTAGTTGTAATGTGTCTGTTTTGTACGGTTTAAATAGTTGTGCCTTAAAACAAGTTTGATGTATTAAGTTATCAATAGCAATATTTTTATCAGCCAATGCTTTTGTACCAGCTTCAGAGTGTAATAAAGCAAATTGTTTATTTTTTATTTTTTCCATTTTCATGAAAAACGTATCCCTTTTGTTTGGCCCTATCAATTGATGTAAAGATTCTGCAATATTGGGGTCTATAATGTAGAATTTATAGGTCAGTTCTACATGAATTAGTTGTTCGGTTTTTAAATCCTTCAGTATAAAATCAATTTCCCCTACCGTTTGTTTTTCTTCCCGAATAGGTAAATTAAACACAAGTATTTCAAATCGTGAAGAATTCGCTAACAACTGCTTACAAACAATTTCCATTTGGTGTCCTAGACGTAAATTTCCTGGTATCGGAGTAGGAGTGAAGTCCGATAAATCCACCGCTGGAAATTCAAACTGTTTTATTCCAAACTGTGTGTTCTCCCATATTGGCGGAGTATTTAGAAAGCCTTTAAATTTATTGATAGATGTGGGTTGTTTGTTGATGGTTTTGTTTTTACTCGAAGTTACTTTTAATTCTTCGATTTCTAAAAAGGACTAAATTTCAGCTAACAACCATGAACTAAAAAATTAAACAACAACGTTAACATTTCCCAAAAGCCAAGGGCATATAACCGAAATGTGTTAATTTTATACTATGGCAATGAATGTAAGAAATGGCTTTCGTTTCGAAACTTACGAAGCACCTGAACAGTCAATATTTGATAAACTTTTTGATATTTTTCAAGAGCTTATAACACATACATCTGGCGATTTTGATGAAGCCATAGATTGGTTACGCGAGTTGGATAAAGAATATGAATTGACCACAGAAGAATATACAATTGATGATTTTATAGAAGATTTAAAGGCTAAGGGCTATATACGAGAAGAATTTAAAGATGGTGGTGGAGATGGTGAAGAAGGAGAAGAAGGTTCAGGCGGTGGAGATATTTCGATTACCGCTAAAATGGAACGTATTATTCGTAAGCGTGCTTTAGACCAAATATTCGGAAAAATAAAACGAAGTGGCTCTGGGAATCATAAAACCGGTAAATCTGGGCAAGGAGATGAACACACCGGCGATTTTAGAGAATACCGTTATGGCGATGGTTTGGAGAATATTTCAATGACTGAAAGTCTTAAAAATGCCCAAATTAATCATGGTATAGGTAGTTTTCAACTAAGTGAAGGCGATTTGGTAGTTGAAGATACGCAACACAAAGCCCAGATGAGCACGGTGCTGATGATCGACATTAGCCATAGTATGATTTTGTATGGGGAAGACCGAATTACACCTGCCAAGAAAGTAGCAATGGCACTGGCCGAGTTAATAACCACACGCTACCCTAAAGATACGCTTGATATATTGGTTTTTGGTAATGATGCCTGGCCTATTCCCATTAAAGATTTACCCTATTTAAAAGTTGGGCCTTACCATACAAACACAGTTGCAGGGATTCAGTTAGCGATGGATATGTTACGCAGAAAACGTAATACCAACAAACAGATTTTTATGATTACCGATGGTAAGCCTAGTTGCTTACGAATGCCTGACGGTACCTATTACAAAAATAGTGTTGGTTTAGATGATTTTATTGTAGAGAAATGTTACAATATGGCGCGGCAAGCGCGCAAACTTCATATTCCCATAACGACATTTATGATTGCCCAAGACCCTTATTTAATGCAATTTATCCGTCATTTTACGGAAGCCAATAAAGGCAAAGCATTTTTTACTGGACTTAAAGGTTTGGGTGAAATGATTTTTGAAGATTATGAAGCAAATAGAAAGAAGAAACTTAAATAGTTGTCGGTCAATATTAAGAATAACCGATTTGTATGGAACACAAAGGTTTGAGCAAAATAAAGGAATAGATAATAGTATAAAATACAACGGTTGAAAGTTATTATTTAATACGATCAACCATTAACAAATATATGAAGCACACAGAAATAAAAACACTAGGTCAATTAGTAAAGACTGGTTATCAAACAAAAAAAATAAAAGATGAACTTAGAGATAATCTTCGTGAGAATATTATCGCTGGGAAAGATTCATTTCAAGGGGTTTGGGGATATGAAGATTCGGTTATTCCTGAATTGGAACGTGCTATTTTATCTCGCCATAATATTAACCTTTTAGGATTGAGAGGCCAGGCGAAAACACGATTGGCCAGATTAATGGTTAACCTATTAGATGAGTGGATACCGGTGGTAGAAGGCTCTGAAATTAATGATGACCCGCTTAAGCCAATGTCACGTTATGCACGTGAACTTATAGCTGAAAAGGGAGATAATACGCCTATATCATGGTTACATAGAGAGGATAGATTTTTTGAAAAATTAGCTACACCAGATGTTACCGTTGCTGATTTAATTGGTGATGTAGACCCTATTAAAGCAGCGAATTTAAAATTGTCGTATGCTGATGACCGTGTTATTCATTTCGGTATGATACCGCGTGCCAACCGTTGTATTTTCGTGATTAACGAATTGCCCGATTTACAAGCACGTATACAAGTATCTCTTTTCAATATTTTACAAGAAGGTGATATACAAATTCGAGGTTTTAAACTGAGATTACCTTTAGACCTACAGTTTATATTTACTGCTAACCCCGAAGATTATACCAATAGGGGAAGTATTGTTACTCCTTTAAAAGATAGAATTGGTTCACAGATTTTAACCCATTACCCAGACGATATAGAAACTGCGCGTAAGATAACTGAACAAGAATCAAAATTAGATGCAAGACAAGTGGAAAGCATTTATGTGCCCGATTTAGCAAAAGATTTATTAGAACAAATAAGTTTTGAAGCTCGTGAAAGTGAATATGTTGACTCAAAGAGTGGTGTTAGTGCAAGAACTAGTATTACAGCGTTTGAGAATCTTTTAAGTACTGCAGAACGTAGATCTTTATTAAACGGTGGTGACCATACCATGGTTCGTTTAAGTGACTTTTTAGGCGTAATACCCTCAATTACAGGTAAAATAGAACTGGTTTATGAAGGAGAACAAGAAGGTGCAGACGGAGTTGCAGGTATTTTGATAGACGACGCTGTAAAATCTCTTTTTCCTAAATATTTCCCTAAAATAAATAAGTTGGAACGTAAAGATGAGCCAACTGTTTATGATGAATTACTGCACTGGTTTTTTCAAGGTGAAGGTTTTGAATTAATGGATGATTTCACTGATGAGGAATATAAGAGGGCACTTGACAGCATACCTGCATTGAATCAACTTGTAAAAGAGTATCAGCCAGAGTATAATGAAAAGGATGCTTATTTTTTAAAAGAGCTATTGCTGTGGGGTTTGGTATCTCATAAAAAATTAAATAAACAAAGATTCACAGATGGTTTTGAATTTAAAGACCTTTATAGTAGTTTCTTAAAGGATATTTAATATAACAAAAA
>CAXBIJ010000202.1:0-7050 GCA_963975675.1 uncultured Maribacter sp.
AACACTATAATAAATGTCGATTTAAAAAGTAGAGCTCCACTAAATTTATTAGAACTTTCTGTCGAGGAAAAAATTGATTATTATAGACCTATTACTATACAATACCTTGCAGACAGCATTAAGACTGGTAAAGGATATCATTATAATTATAGAACAATGGCAACAAGAACTCTTTCTTCTATCGAAGAAAATAGTTTTCGGTTACCAGGTAACGTGGCGCAAAAACTTCGCATTATTGTTTCTAATAATGATAATCAACCTTTAAATTTTTCTAATATAAAACTTAAAGGATACATACATAGTCTTACTACCCGTTTTACAGAACCCGCAACGTATTTTCTTGTTTACGGTAAAACAAATGATAAAGTGCCTAATTATGATTTAGCGAAGACTTCTATTTCTTATCCAGAAAACATTTCAAGTCTTCAATTCGGAGATACGACCAACATTCCTAAACCGAAAATTGAAACCACAACACCACTCTTCGAAAATCAATTGTGGCTATGGTCTATTCTTGCTGTCATTATTTTATTATTGGCTTACTTCACCCTTAAAATGATGAAGAAAGAGATTTAGAAAATCGAACATAGTATTTTATTAAATTTGACTTTAAGACCTTTTTTTCCATTCCGTCCTAAATTTATTCACAGATTAAATTCTAGTCTTTACTGCCTTAGCTGTACTCTGTTGACCTTAGTCTTAACAAGTAAGCATATTTTATTTGAACGAAAATTCAATATAAAATATCCTATATTTAGTGCACTATAAATAACACAAAACCATAAATTTAAAATGAAAAAATTAATCTTAAAGTCAGCCTTGTGCTTCGCTTTTTTTATTGCCAACGGTCAAGTATTTGCTCAATCAACCAATATCACCGTAATAGATAGTATGGCAACTGTAAAACCGACTACAACACTTGATAGTTTGGCAACCACAGAAACTAGTTTAAAAATGGATAGTTTAATAACTACAGAACCTCGTTTAAAATTTGGTTGTGGTTTCGGACTCAACTTTTTAGGCGGAACCAATATTACCTTATCACCTAACTTAATGTACTCCGTAAGTGAAAAAGTTAGTTTAGGTGCAGGTATTCAGGGTAGTTATACCTCAATAAAAGATGTTCAAAAAACAACCACATTTGGCGTTAACGTAATTGGAATATATAATCTTTCTAGAAAAATAACGACCCTTTTAGAATTTGCCGAATTAAAAGTCAACACCAAAAAGCAAACTCCAACAGTTGAAGTAGAAAATGATTTTTGGGAATCTGCCTTATTTATTGGTGCGGGTTACAATATCAGTAATAAAATCGCTATAGGTGCAAAATATAACGTTCTCTACGATAGTGACGAAAGTGTATATTCTAGTCCGATTATACCTTTTGTAAATATCACTTTTTAGGTTAACGTTTACACTCTAAAAAAAAACCTAGCTCCAAATAAAATAGGGCTAGGTTTTTAGATTTATTACAAATCATAATTACTTAAAACCTATTCAAACTTTTCTCGTAAGTAGTTTGATGAAGTTAATTACATTCCTCATATTTATAATACCGACGTTACTTTTAAGTCAAAAAATAAACAATGTCTCCTCTTACAGAAATATGGGTAGTGAAACCTATTTTCGCTTTCATTATGATAATGATTTTTTTGCTGCTACAGATAAGAATTATACCCAGGGCTATAACTTTGAATTTGCAAATCCCGTCTTTAAGAAAAACCCAGTAAATCATATTTTTATTAAATTGAAAGGACAATCAAATACTTTTGGAGTAGCCATTGAACATATCGGATTCACTCCTAGTAATTTTGTAAGCCCAGACATCCAAACAGGAGATAGACCATTTGCTGCTGCAATTTACTTTAAGAGTTTTGCTACTTCAATAGATACATTTAAAAAGAGACTATTATCTCAATCATTTAGCATAGGGTTTATTGGCCCCGGTGCATTTGGAAAAGAAATGCAAACAGAAATTCACAAACTTACAGGAAACAAAATTCCTAGAGGTTGGGATAATCAAATTCAAAATGACCTAGTCTTTAATTTCAAATTCGATTACGAAAAGCAGCTATTCAGTTACAATGAGCTGTTCTCATTACAATCTGTTACAGCTTTTCAGGTAGGAACTTTATTTACGAATGCATCAGTAGGAATTAATACTACTTTCGGACTTTTAGACCAACCCTTTACTGAATCTCGTCATTCCTCAGATTTTAGACTATTTGCTTATGCCCAGCCGATAGTTTCATATATTGGATACGATGCAACCTTGCAAGGTGGAATTTTCACCAATGACAATACTTATGAAATATCATCAAAAAATATAGAAAGAATTACCGCACAAATAGATTTCGGCCTCGTTTTAAAATATAAAAGACTCTATTTAGAATACACCAGAACATCTATTACCAGAGAATTTAAATCAGGTTACGCTGCAAAATGGGGCGGATTTAGAGTTGGGTACCTTTTCCTTTAAATACTAAAAAGCGTTTATTGATGACTTTATCTATAAACGCTTTTCTAAGTAAGATTTATGATTAATACAAAACCTATACTGGCTCACCGTATAAGTCAAAATCTGCAGCTTCAGTAATTTTCACATTTACGAACTCGCCTTGTTTCACATAATGCTTTGCAGCATCAATAAGCACCTCGTTATCAACATCTGGTGAATCAAATTCGGTTCTACCAATAAAATAGTTTCCTTCTTTACGGTCAATTATACAACGAAAAGTTTCTCCTACTTTCTTTTGGTTCAGCTCCCAAGATATTTGTGATTGAATTTCCATGATAATATTGGCTCGTTCTTGCTTTGTTTCCTCTGGCACATCATCTTCTAGAGAAAAAGCATGTGTATTTTCTTCATGGCTATACGTAAAACAACCTAACCGCTCAAAACGCATTGCAACAACCCAATTCTTTAAAGTTTCGAAGTCTTCTTCGGTCTCGCCTGGGTAGCCAACAATTAAAGTAGTTCTTATCGTCATTTCTGGAACAGCTGCTCTAAACTCTTGTAATAACTTAGTAGTCTTAGCTTCTGTTGTTCCACGTCGCATACTCTTTAGAATACGGTCAGAAATATGTTGTAAGGGGATATCCAAATAGTTACACACTTTTGGCTCTCTATTCATAACATCTAACACATCCATCGGAAATCCTGCCGGAAATGCGTAATGTAAACGTATCCATTCTATACCCTCTATCTTCACTAATGCTTCTAAAAGTTCAGCAAGGTTTCTTTTCTTGTAAAGATCCAAGCCGTAATAAGTAAGATCTTGTGCTATTAGAATTAATTCTTTAACACCTTTAGCGGCCAGCTTTTCAGATTCAGTCACTAAATCTTCGATAGATTTACTTTTGTGCTTACCACGCATTATAGGAATTGCACAGAACGAACAAGGCCTATCACACCCTTCAGCTATTTTAAGATAAGCATAGTTCTTTGGTGTAGTTGTTAATCGCTCCCCTATTAATTCATGCTTATAGTCAGCACCTAAAGCTTTTAGCAAACCAGGTAATTCACTGGTTCCGAAGTACTCATCAACATTCGGTATTTCTTTTTGCAAATCTGGCTTATAGCGTTCACTTAGACATCCGGTTACAAAAACCTTATCCACTACTCCATCTTCCTTCTTTTGAACATATTCCAAAATAGTATTAACACTCTCTTCTTTAGCATTCGCAATGAAGCCACAAGTATTAATGACTACTATGTTTCCTTCCTCCTCATGTACAACTTCTTTGTTGTTGGCTTTTAACTGCCCCATGAGTACTTCAGAATCATAAACATTCTTTGAACAACCTAGTGTTACTACGTTGATTTTGTTCTTCTTAAGAGTTTTTGTCCTCATAATTTAAATTGGGGTGCAAAAATACGATTTGGGTCTTTAAAAACGTTAGATATGGACAAAATTACTAGTAATCTTTAACTGATTATTGAAAATAACGTCCCAAACTAAAACTTGAACATGAAATTTCCCCAATATTTCAGTATACTTATAGTGTCTTCATTACTTTTTTCTTGTTCAAGTAAAACTGATTCTGATACCGAAAAAAGCGAAACACCAGCTGTTATTACTCCAATACCACTTAATAGCTATTTTCCACCAATAAATAGAACAGACGAATGGGAAACCGTTTCAATTGAAACTCTAGGATGGAATGAAAATCAAATAGATAATTTATATACGTATTTAGATGAAAACAATACTGATGCTTTCATAATCTTAAAAAATGGTAGAATCGTCATTGAGAAATATTTTGGAGATTTCACGAAAGATGATAATCATGCTTGGAATTCTGCCGGAAAAAACCTGACTTCAATGCTGACAGGTATTGCCCAACAAGAAGAATTTCTTAGCGTTACCGATGCTACTTCGAACTATTTAGGTGAAGGTTGGTCAAGTTTGACAATCGACCAAGAATTAAGCATTACAATAGAGAATCAACTAACCATGACTACTGGTTTAGATTATAATGTAGAAGATGCTTTTTGCACCGATCCTGAATGTTTAATTTATTTAAATAGTCCCGGTACAACATGGTACTATCATAATGCGCCGTACACCTTACTTGATGAGGTAATCGCCAATGCCACCAACACAGATTTTAATTCATATTTCTCGGAAAAAATTAAAGAGCCAATTGGTATGCAAGGTTTGTTTATAAAAGTTGGATACAATAATGTTTTCTTTAGCACCGCTAGAAGCATGGCTCGATTCGGAATATTAAATTTGAATCAAGGCGACTGGAATGGTACGCCGATTCTAATGGACACAGCATATTTTAATTCAATGACCAATTCCTCTCAAGACTTAAACCTTTCATACGGTTATTTGTATTGGTTAAATGGACAGAGTAGTTATCGATTACCTGGTTCTGAAGCTGAATTCACAGGAAGTTTGATACCTAATGCACCTGCAGACCTATACGCTGGCTTAGGAAAAAACGATCAGAAGTTATATATGGTGCCAAGTTTAGATTTGGTAGTGGTCCGAATGGGCGGCGCTAGTAGTGAAATTCTATTAGGCCCATCAGGTTTTGACAATGAACTTTGGGGATTAATTAACCTGATTATTCAATAAGTACATTCTTGATTTAATTTATTTTAAAAAGATACACCACAAAAAAGTACGATGCTTCGAAGAAAATTTCAGAAGCACATATAGAAGATTTGAAGCATATTTTAAAGCTTAGTCCTTCCTCAATTAATAGTCAGCCATGGTTATTTACTTTTGTTTCACATAAAGAAACAAAAGATGCATTAGCTGAAGCCTCTTTCTTTAACGCTCCTAAAATAACCAACGCAAGTCATTTAGTTGTTTTTAGCGTTCAAGATAATCTTGAGCAATTCGAACGCCATGTAGAAGAAAATTTAGCTAAGGGTTCCGTAAATTACTATAAGCAATTTCTTAAGGACCAACCTGCTGAAAAAACCATTAATTGGCTAACTCAGCAAGTTTATTTATCTCTAGGTTTTTTCTTAGCTGCCTGTGCTGCTATGGAAATAGATTCTACTCCAATGGAAGGAATAGAACCTGAAAAATATAAGAAGATTCTAAAAATAAAAGACCACAAGGTGCTATTTTCTGTCGCCATTGGGTATCGTGATTCCGAAGACGGTAATCAACCCAGTATAAACGGCAAGTCTAGATTAGCAATTAATAAGGTTATACATTCTATTGAATAGGTAGGAGGTATTTATTCTTCCCTCACTAATTCAAACAAAGTTATTTCTGGCCTTACGTTAAACCGAACTTGAAGAAGGCAGCCTAAAGCACTATTTATATAAAGTGTTCTACCATCTTCCAAATCAATTTCTCCTGCATCATATTTTTTATTTTTTACAGGAAGCATTGGCGCAGGTAAAAAGGGTGGTTTTACTTGCCCACCATGAGTATGCCCAGAAAGAATCCAGCCTTTAAAATTATTCCAAACTGGAAGGTCGCATACATCTGGATTATGGCATAGAGTAATATTTGCTTTTGTAGCGTCATATTTCTTTGTAGCTTTTTCAGGATGAAAATTAATTCCCCAGAGGTCATCTATGCCTATGAAATTTATACCATTTAATTCTATGGCATCATTTCTCAAAACAGTAATGCCAGCGGATTCAAGACTTTGAATAATACTCTTTGCTACAGCTTCTTCAGCGTAATCGATACCATAATCATGATTACCAAGAATACCAATAGTCCCTAAACTTCCTTTGACTACGTATTTAAGCACTTCTTGCAATTGTGAAATTTGCTCATTATCATCATAACTCACATAATCCCCAGTATATACCACAAAATCTGGTTTTAGTAACTGAGCTTCCTTAAATGAATCTATGATATATTCATAATCAAAACTATTTCCAATATGCATATCGCTTATCTGCATTAAAGTTTTACCTACAAGCTCTTTTGGTAAATTTTTCAATGGCATTTTCAAATGAATAAATTGCATCCAAAAAGGTTCAATCTGCCAACTATATAATCCGGTTAAAATACCTAAGCCAGCTCCCCACCTAAAAGTTTTCTCTATAAACTTTCTCCTTTTCATTATTAACTAACTATTTTATATCCAATAAATAATATGATTGTTGGAACACCTATCATAATCAAATTGTTTGTTTAAACTGCTCACCATTTTAATATCAAACTGATACTTTAATTACTAATTATGACTTCTTCATCTTACCTAGTCATTTTTAATCAATTTACTATTCCAATCTTTTATATTGTTAGCATTCAATCTAACAAACTCATCTTTATTTTCTTTACTAGCTAAATTCGATGACATTTCTGCTGCTTCAATAGCATCTGAATATTGGTTTAAATCAGCTAAAATCAAAGACTTAACTCGATGAAAATAATAAGTATCACCTCCCATATTTAAAGCCATTTCAATATAGCTAAGTGATTCAACCTGCAGAATTCCTTGTTCTTGATAATACCTTGCAATTTCGTAGTACGTTTGAGCAGTAGGTGAGTTTAATAGTTTTTCCTCAATCTGAGCCTGCATAATTGACTCCGTGTCAATCTGAATAGGAATAGACACTTT
>CAXBIJ010000203.1:0-7020 GCA_963975675.1 uncultured Maribacter sp.
GGGTATACTGCATAGGCGCCATACCCGAAGTGACCATCACGGCCACCTTCTTCTGGTCCTCCACCAGGCCAATGTTTTACCATAGCGTTTACACTCTGCATACCCCAATCACCGCCATCGGTCGATTGAAAGCCATCAACATACGCACGGGCCAAATCGGTAGCCAAATCTGGATCTTCACCCATTGTGCCATCAAAACGACTCCAACGCGGTTCTGTTGCTAAATCAATTTGAGGAGAAAGTGCCGTTGCAATACCTAAAGCTCTATATTCTTTTGAACCTATTTCCCCAAATTGTTTCATAAGTGATGGGTCGAATGAAGCGGCAATACCTAAAGTACCAGGCCACATAGAAATTGCGCCACCTGCACCAGCATTAAATTCTGCATACGAATCACTGCCATGACGTGGGTCTGAACTAGTATTTACAGGTATGCCTAAATATAAACCTTCTGCAAAAGCTTGGGCGTTATTGTTCCATTGTGCAGCAACTACCGGACTTTCGACCGAAGTAATCAATACATGACGCAAATGGTCATCGGTCAAAAATTTCTTTTGATCATCTGATAGGTCGCTCGCCAAAGCTCCACTTTCTGGAAATGGTTTGCCCCCATATTGCGAAGCGCCAAAACCACGACTACTGCCAGGAATTGATTGGTGTGAGCTGTAGAGCATTAGGCCTGAGATATCTTCAAGGCTCATTTGGCTTGCCAAATCTTTCGCACGGTCGGCTACAGGTAAACGCCAATCCTCGTAGCTATCTAGAGTTCCGTTTTTGTTTAGATCCTTAAAAGCATATCGATCTTGCGATATAATGGTAATACCCGATTCAGCGGAATATCCTAACATTGCCCCATCTTGGTTGCTAACAATTGTAACACCATCCTTAACTTCAGAAGTATATTTTTCACTACAACTAGTTAAGAGTACTCCGCCAATTATAACTGTCAATAATCGTAAGTTCAATCTATTTTTCATAATTCGCTATATTATTTACCGCTAACGATTTCAAAAAGTTCTTTGTCTAACTGAGGTTTTACTTCACACGTAACATCGAAATGCATAGTGGCTGTATTGCTACGGTTATAGGCAGGCCATTCAGGAAGATTTTCATGATTAGGATTTCCTGTTTTTGCAAAATTAATCCATGCACCGCTCATTTTATCTGCAAGCTCGTGTGCTTCTTGTCCGCCACCAGTCATATGATTGGCCAGGTTGATGTTGTCAAAAACAAAAGGAAGCTCCATACAGTGCAAGGCCTTGTATTTACCATCGAAAACTGGTGATTGCCATGTGAATAAATACATATAAACAGGAGCTCCTTTTAGTCCCGACTTGTCATTTGCCTCTAATACTGCGCCAGGTCTAAACATGGTATCTACATCTAAAAGGTCTTTGGCATCAGTGTCGTTCGGATACGCTTTTTTGACCGCTTTCACATAAGCATCTGCTTTGTCTTTGTAGGTGTCTTTAATATGTTTCATGATGGTTTCTTCAGATGCACCCATAAAACGCATATTTGCAAATGGGGCAAATTCGTTCTTTGCGGTTCCAATCATAAAAGGGATGTCTTTTGATATGGCCAATGCCTCTTTTGAACTTAGTTGATATGGAAGAACGTTGCCATCTTTACTAGGGCCCCAACTAAGCCCGAATCCGATGACAGGTTTTCCTGCAGCTTTCATTTTTTCTGCAACTACTTTTAAAGCTTTGCTGCTTGCATCGGCTAAAACTTCAAACGGAATATTTTGAATACTATCTACCGAACTACTCTCTAACCCAAGTATGTTCAAGGTTTCTGTAGCAATCGCTTGAGTATCTTCTTTCTCTAACATTGCTGATCTAAAAGAGCCACTTTGGTTGATTGCTTTGTGAAACAAACCTTTTGCCTTTGGCATCGCCATAAGCGTAGTTACTTTTGCTCCACCGCCAGACTGACCAAAAATGGTGACATTGTTTGGGTCACCACCGAAATTAGAAATATTGTTCTTTACCCATTCTAGAGCAGCGACCATATCCATAATACTATTGTTAGCCGAGGTTTTATATTTATCGCCATAAGCAGATAAATCTAAGAAGCCCAATACATTCAAACGATGGTTGATAGAAACAACTACTACATCACCTTTTTTAGCCATATTTTCACCATCATACGAAGGCAGTTCATGACTAGAGCCGGCGGTGAATCCGCCACCGTGAATCCAGAAAAGTACAGGTCTTTTTTTATCGGTGGATGCATTAGGTGTCCAAACATTCAAGCTCAAACAATCTTCATTAGGAAAGCCCCAATCGTGGTCAAACACAAATTCTGACTCGTCTTGAATCGATGTTGTTGGTGTAATTAATGGAGCGACAGCACCATACATGGTGGTACTTTTTACACCATCCCATTTTGTTGGTTTCTCTGCAGCTTCAAAACGTTTTGCTTGCGCATAAGGTATACCTTTAAAGGTGTGTATATCGTTGTGGATGTACCCACGAACTGTACCGCTTTCGGTTTCAGTTACAGGAACTTGTGAGCCTGTAATCACTACATCTTGTGCGGAAATTTGGGTGCTCAAAGTGATAACGACCAGTAAGGTCATTAATTGAATAACGTTTTTCATATTAATTGTTCTAAGTTGCTAGTTGACTATTTGAAGCCTATTTCTTTAAGTCCTTTATGGCTAATTTTAATAGCTTCTAATGGTTTTAAGCCATCAAAAGTCATGTCTTGTTCTACCATGTAATATTTCATACCTGATAATTTTTTATTATCTAAAATATTTTTGAAATTAATTGAACCTTGACCTACAGGAGCAAATCTGCCTTGATCGTCCATATCCTTTACATGCCAGATTTTGAAACGCCCTGGGTATTTGTTGAAATATGCAATTGGGTTAGCTTCTGCTTTGGTTACCCAATATAAATCCATTTGAAAATTCAGTAATTTAGGATTTACATTTTCTAATAAATAATCTATTGGAACAATACCATCAGCATTCTTTTTGAATTCAAAATCGTGGTTATGGTACAATAATTTTAAACCAGTTTTATTGGCTTTTTCACCTAGGGTTGTTAGAATCTTGGCCAAATCTTCAATCGTACCTGTCATACCCATTGTTCTGTTTTCTTGGTTGAAGGTAAACATGCCCATTGGCGGTACAGGTATTACAAAATACTTGAATCCGGCAGCTTTAACATCTGCCATCATTTGGTCTGCATTCTCTAAAGTAACAGCACCTTGGTGTGTACTAATAGGCTTAAGTTTTAAAGACTTTAGTAATTTTTTAAACTCCACAGGAGTCATATTATAAAATTTACCATCTGCATATCCTGCTGCTTCAATATTTTTGAATCCGGCATCGGAAACTGCTTGTAACGTGGCTTTAGCATTTGTACCCATATCATCTCGAACAGTATACAATGCAAGACCTCCCATTTTAGATTGTGCATACGTTGCAAGTGAACCGAACATAAATACGGTTAGGGCTAAACATTTAAAAATGTTGCTCATAGTTGATTTTTTCATTGTTGTTGTTTTAAGTGTTATGATTTAGTTTTTACTAGTTATTTAAAACTATATAGATAAGGTGCTTTGTGGGCTTTGCCTTGATATAGTTTTTCATGTCTTTCTAAGGTATCAAGAGACAACATTTTTCTTTGAAAAGTGGTTCGCCTTAATGTTTGACCTAGAACAGCCTCAAAAACCATTTGTAATTGTTTCATGGTGAATTTTTGGGGCAGTAGGTTCATGCCAATAAGCTTTTCGCTCAAATTATTACGAAGAACTTGCAGCGCTTTTTCTACAATTTTATTATGATCCATCATTAGTTGAGGTAGTTCATCTACAGAATACCAGCCTATACTGTCTGAATAATGATCAGGTTCTGGGGTTACTTCTTCGTAGTTGATTAAGGCATAAAAACCCACGGTGAGAAACCGTTCTAACATCCAACTATTTTCTTCGGTATCATCATTATTGGCGGCCAAAATACGCTTCATATCCTTTGGATTTGCCCTTTCTAATTCACCGAATATGTAAAACTGGTCTAAGAAAACATTATCTAAGCCAGTACGATCTTTCACACCTTGTTTTACCGCAACGTCTAAGCTTTGGTTTGTTTCAACAAAGCCGCCAGGTAGTGCGTAAAGGCCCGTATTATGATATTCTAAAACTAGAATTTTTAGCAATTTGCCGTTGAAACCAAAGATGACACAGTCAAATGAAAGATTGGGTATAAAATTCTTATTTTCTAAACCTTTCATTGGTTAACTTGATAAAATTATAATTGTCTTTTTCAAATAAAGCATAAAATATAATGCAAACAAAGGATTATTGTCATAAAGTGAGACAATAAACAAATAGTGCTGATTTTGAATCATTTTCCATTCAAAATCAGCACTATAAATCTAAGATTGTTATTTTCAAGAAAGCTTCTAGTTTTGTATTTGATTTATATTTAATAGGGCGTAAAATGATATGGAAATACAAGGCTCTTCTAATTCCTTCTTCATGCCTCAATTTATCAATCTCAAATTGATAGCACCTATTTCTAATAGTTTAATTGATTTAAATAAGGGTAAGAATAGTGTTTGTCTACTATCAATTTAAATAAATAGCATTTTTTCGATGGCATTGTTTTTTCTGCCATAATAGATTTGCTTGTAATTATGAATTTGTTTTATCGGAATGCCCATAAAGTATTTTGTGATTGAAGTAACTTTTGAGTTTCGCAATCCGGTTTGTGTTCGATATAATTCTTTGGTAATACTCCGTCTTTTTATGTAAATAAATTTCATGTATTGCAATTTCAAATAGTTTACAACATTAGCTCAACTACCAATACATATGGAATGTTAAGCCTTTTGTTGTGCTATTTATGTTAGAATTTTTTACAGATGTTCTGTAAACGAATATGGTGAGATAATACGGACTACAAATAAGCGCGTAAAACCTCTGTGCTTGATGTACGTCGCAAGGTTCTAAGACCTTTGTCCTTAATTTGACGAACACGTTCTCTGGTAACGTCAAATACTTCTCCTATTTCAACCAGACTCATAGGTGGCTGGTTACCAAGGCCGAAGAAAAGACGTAGAACATCACTTTGTCTTTCTGGGATTTTATTCAGTACTTGATTGATATCGGTCTCTAAAGATTCATCAATCATTTCCTTATCCGGACTATTAAGTTTTTTAGATTCTAAAACGTGATATAATGATGAAGATTCACCTTCTTTAATAGGAGCATCTAAGGATATATGTTTTACAGAAGATTTAATTGAACTTTTTACCTTTGAAACGCTAATGTCAAGTTCTGATGCGATTTCTGTAGGACTAGGTGGCCTTTGGTATGTTTGTTCTAATGCAGAATACACCTGATAAATTTTGGTGTTGGTAGCGATTTTATTTTGTGGTAAACGAATTACACGTGATGTGTTGGAAAGGGCCTGAAGAATAGATTGTCTGATCCACCATACGGCATATGATATAAATTTAAATCCTCTGGTTTCATCAAAACGTTTGGCAGCTTTTACTAAACCTAAGTTGCCTTCGTTAATTAAATCGGTAAGTCGTAAACCTCTATTTTGATATTGTTTAGCGGCAGATACCACAAATCTTAAATTAGCATTTACTAATGTATCTAGCGCCTTTTGATCTCCTTCACGAATTCTTCTAGCCAGCTCTACTTCTTCATCAGCGGTAATTAAATCGATTTTACTTATTTCTTGAAAATATTTTTCTAATGATTTGGCATCTCTGTTAGTTATTTGTTTGGTGATCTTTAATTGTCGCATATATAGTTTTTGGATTAGTATATATAACATAGCAAAATTCAGTTAAAATGCAAGTTTAACGACCGTTTTATGATTTATTTGACTATTTTAAAAGGTTTTTTTGGTATTTTTTGAGTGAAAATGGGTGTTTTTTATTTCTCTGTTTTTAGGAAAATTTAAAAGTTTATTTAATATTTTTAAAACGGTTTATGATTTAAAAGCGTTTTAAGAGTCCTGAAATTTTGAAAAGGAATATGGCTTATTTTAGAAGTTGTTTTTTGTTGTTATGAACGTTAATGGTTAAAAAACTTAGAAACTACTAAAACCAAACATAGAATTAGCATTGAGGCTACAGATTATATCGACAATGATGAAATTGAATAACAATTTAGTTGCTATTCTTGACCAAGATACGATTGTACGCCTGTCATTTCCCAACGACCTAAGGAAATAGGAATGTTGCCTATAGCATTTAGGTGGTCAAAAAATACACGCATTTCGAATGTCTCATTTTTAGACTCTTTCATTCGGGCATACTCTGCGAGTGTATTTTCTAAAAGGTATTTTCCAGTAATGTAGCTAGTGCCGTAGCCAGGTTGTCTTAGATATAGATGTTGCTCAAAAAGCAATAGGTCTTTTTCTGTTTTCATCCAGCCTCTTGGTGTGTAGTTCGAATGTATAATGCCAGCTTCCTCTGACGTCATTTCATTTGCGTGAGCATATAAAGAACCTAAACCTCTTGCGGCACGTTGCGCAATCATAATATAAACGATTTCTCTTGAACGTGGTTGGTCATCATACAGACCAGCATCCATAAACATTTCTTCAACAGCTGTGGCGGTACCTTCATTTCTAGAATCGAATATGTTGTATAACAAAGCATCTTTTCTAATTTCTCTAGAATTAGGTTCATTATCCATTCTAGCTAATTCAAACCAATGGTAAAAATGAGAGTATAAGGGGCGTTGGTCGTAATGAGCGGTTATCCAAAAAAAGTTTCTTTTCTCTTTAGGAACAAATGCACCTAAATGTTCATTAAGGGCGAGTGCAAAATAATCTTTCACGGTAACCATTTCGTTTTTGTCGAGAAAATTAAGAAGGCTTTTAGCAGATGCTTTTGCTCTAGTGTTATATTCTTCGGGAGTGCTAGCATCTGATAATGCTGGTAAGTTTCTATTTCTATGCTCTTCTAATTTTAAGGCAGTCCATGCTCTAGTTAGTTCTCTTTTCAAGAGCATTACTTCATCTTCCCATGTTAAAGGAAC
>CAXBIJ010000204.1:0-6974 GCA_963975675.1 uncultured Maribacter sp.
TGAGAAATTCCTAAGACGAATAGAAGAAATACTTGCAAAAAGAGAAATTGTCTTATCAGATGAACTGGAAATGATTGATGGTAGAATCTTAGAAAGAGATTATATACCAATAAATAATGATGGAGATTATAAAGGTCATTTATGGGCATATCATGATGTAACCATAAGTAAGAATTACCGTAAAAACTTAGAAACACAACGTGAAAAATATAGTAGTATAATCGCCAATATGAATCTTGGTTTGGTTGAAGTTGATAATGAAGATATTATTCAAATGGTTAACCAGAGTTTTTGTAAAATGAGTGGGTATGATAGTGATGAGCTAATAGGTAAAATCGCTTCTGATGTTATAAAATTTAAAAGTGAAAATATTATTTTAGAAAAGAATGAAAAGCGATTACAAGGTGAATCTGATTCTTACGAAGTTGAAATAACAGATAAAAATAAAAATAGAAAGCACTGGCTAATTAGTGGAGCACCTAGATATAGTGATTCAGGCAAGGTAATTGGATCTATAGGTATTCATTTAGAAATCACCAATCAAAAGGGACTAGAATTACAGAAAGAGAAACTAGTTTCAGAATTAGAAAATAGTAATCAGGGTCTACAAGAATATGCGCATATTGTATCTCATGATCTTAAATCTCCCTTACGAAGCATAAGTGCATTGGCCACATGGTTATATGAAGATTATAAAGATGTTTTAGACGAAGGCGGAAAGCAGAATTTAGCGCTAATGCAAGAGAAAGTGGCCTCAATGGATAAATTGATTCATGGAATTTTAGAATACTCCGCAGCAAACAGTTCTGAACTTGATGATTCTAAAGTAGATTTAAATACCGTTATCACTGATATCGGAGAAACAATTTATATTCCTGAAAATGTTAATCTAGTAGTGCCTAAAACGCTGCCAACTATTGTTGCCGACCGTATTAAGATGCACCAAGTTTTTCAAAATATAATTGGTAATGCCGTTGTTCATATTGAAAAAGAAATAGGTGTAGTAGAAGTGCTATTTAAAGATTTGGGCGATCAATGGCAATTTACGATTAGTGATAACGGTGTTGGTATACCCAAAGAGTATCATAAAAAGATTTTCGACATATTTCAATCTATAAGTACTAATGAAAGATCAACGGGTATTGGACTTTCAATTGTTAAAAAAATTATTGATCGTTATAGTGGTACCGTTTGGGTAGACAGTATTGTTGGGGAAGGAACTAAATTCCATTTTACGATTAAGAAAAATGAAATCTAAAAATAAACCAATGAAAATAGTTCAAGCAATTAAAAAAATAAACAAACCTTTTGTATTTAATGAGAATGGAATACACTTGAGAAATCAGCTGGTTTTTGGTAATCGTTTTATGTAAGAAAGTGTACAAATTTCTACTATGGTGAAAGGTTTATTTATTAATGCACAAATGATTTTAGGGTTTACTACTGGTGAGATTAAAGATGACAAGGTCTTAGGTATCACTTTTGTTTTAGCCGCTACTGAAAATGAAGGAACATCTTCTTTTATTACCTTTAAAAAGAATTCATGATAGAACAACCAAACCTTAATTATGTCGATGAGCTTGCAGGTGATGATATTGAATTTAGAAATCAATTTATCACTATTATCAAAGATGAGTTTCCCATAGAAAAGGAAGAATATTACGGCCATGTTACTAGTAATAGAGTAAAAGCAACTGCAGAGATTGTACATAAACTTAAACATAAATTCAATATTTTAGGCATGGAGAATTCATACAAGCTAGCAGTTGCGTATGAAATGGAATTATTAGAAGGAAAAAATGGTAGTGAATCTAAATTTAATGAGGTTTTAGAAACCATTGAAGAATATATAAAAACAATTTAAATGAACTGTATTATAATTGATGATGAAGCTGCGGCAAGAGCAATTGTGAGACAGTTGTGTTCAAAAATTCCGGAGCTTGATGTAATTGAAGAATTTGATAATGCTATTTCAGCTATCAAGTTTTTAAACCAACAAAATATAGATGTCATATTTTTAGATATTCATATGCCAGGTTTTAGCGGAGTTGATTTTGTACAGACTTTAAAAGATCCTCCTAATATTGTTTTAACTACTTCAGATACCAATTTTGCTATAGCAGCTTATGAATATGAGTGTATTATAGATTATTTGGTGAAGCCGATTACTCAAGATAGATTTGAAAAAAGTATTAAAAAAATATCTGGCTTAACAAGCAAACAGCCAAAATCAATAGCTGAATCTAAACAAGATTCAGTTGAAGGTGAAGATTTGTATATAAATATTGACAGAAGACTCGTAAAGCTTAAACTAAAAGAAATTTTAATCATTGAAGCTAAAGGAGATTATATAGAAGTTAAAACTGAAAAAGATAAATATAGGGTACATACCACCTTGAAAAAAATTAAGGAAAAACTACCTGAAAAAATATTCTTGCAGATACATCGATCTTACATAATCAATTTCACAAAAATTATTGATATTCAAGATAACAGTGTGTTAATTACTAAGAATGTGGTGCCTATAAGCCGCTCTAATAGACCAGAATTGATGAGGCGCTTAAATCTTCTCTAATAAAAAATTACGTAAGCCTATGGGTTCTTTTGCCATGTTTTTTTGATAATTTATCAGATTTACATTTGGGTAAAAGATTTCAACCAGAATAAAAAATAGAGAATAAATAATTTGGTGAAAATTAATCGAGATTTAGTTTATTGTGAAATAAAGGCTTCTCTAAAAACAACCATTTAGCTTTTAATCCAATTTCTGTATACTCAAAACCAGCAGCAGTAGCAGAGGCAATATTGCTATACTTACCATAAACGCTCATACTAAGACGTTTAGAGAATTGATGTTGCACAGAAGTTTCTGCTCTAAAAATGGGTGTTTTAGGATCCTCTTCTACTTGTTGAATACCAGTGGCAGCACTAGCCATATAGGTTGTTTTTTCTGAGATTTTACCACGTATATCTGCAAATAATTCAACCGCCTGGTATTTTTCGGGACTAAAGTATATGGTGGGTACCTGATCTTTAAAAGTAATATATTGATAGTTAACGCCCATTTTTAGTACAGGTTTACGAAGAACATTATAATATAAAGAGGTGAATAATAGATTTCGAACGTTCTCATCACTTTGTTGGGTATGCATTAGTTGAGTATACCAACCTAAATTAATATTGGTACCTAAGTTGTAATTAAGACCGTAGTGATTTTGTACAATTTCACGTTCTATTAATTCAGCATTAAAACTCTGTACTTCACGCTGATACCCAATTGTTAGGTTTTGTAGCTTAAAGGGTTGTAAATCTAATTTAATATCTAAAACAGGTTGCGTATATGCTTCGTCTAGAAACCTAGAGTTGTTTAATCCTATCACGGTTTTTAATACGGTTTTAGGAAATAACTTGTATTGTAAACCAGCCAATAGCACACGAGAAGTTGCTTTATTATCAGTTACACTATTTTCAGTGGTTCTAAAAAAGTAAGATACCGTAGTTCTAAATTTTGTGGTAAATGAAACATCGATTGTAGTATTGGTGAAAAATGCTACGTTATTACCATTGTCGAAAGTATATGCAGCATGTTCTTCGATAGTAGGTGTATGCATTAAGTTTAGCTTTTCAATAAAACCTTTAGCGTCTTTTTGATTCTTATAAAATTTAAGAGTTTGGTTGGCCATGTTATAGGCGGGTATGATTAAGTCTGCTGCAAATAAGGCATTTGCCTTGCCTAAATTACCATCGAAAGAAGCGCTATCATTCACTAAAATTTTATCATAACTTTCTATACTAGATTTTGGGTCACCGGTGTAAAGACCACGCGTTGCTTTTAATGCGTGAATCCAGTTGCTATTTGGATAGTGTTTTTCTAGACTATCGATTTGTTTTTTTGCTGTAATAAATTTTCTATTCCAAATTAGTGACTGTATATAACGATCATAGGTTTGTTCTATAAGTTTGGTGTTATTTAGTTTAATAGCCTTTAAAGTGGTCGTTTTTGAAATATTGAGTGCTTCTTTGTCGTTTTCATCTATATGCTCGGCTAACACAATTCCATTTAATGAGGTAATAGAATCTTTAGGAGTTGTCGCATACCTTTCATACATGTTCTTCGCTTTATCTACTTGTTTTGTAATTAGATAAAGATTTGCCAAATTGATTAGAACATCTTTGTCATTCGGAAAATCATTAAAAATCTCTTTTAATAATTGCTCACCTTTTCCATATTCCTGATTATTCACATATTCATTAGCATAGCCCAAGCGCATAAATTTTCGAGAGATTTTAGCACTGCTATTATCTGGTTGAAGTGCTAAAGCTTTTTCAACCCAATTTAAAGCAGATGCATACTCTTTAAGGTTGCTAAGGGTATTTGCATACCCTAAAACTGCTCCAAATTTCTTAGGGTTTTTCTCAACCAAGTCAGCATATAAAGGTTTAGCTTTTATATATTCTTTTGCCCATAGATAAGATTCGTTGTAATTAATTTCTATTTCAAAATCGCCAGGATATTCCTTTAAAAGTTCAGAAAATATATTTGTCGCTTTTTCTGGCTCACCACTGAGTCCAACAGCTCGTCCATAACATAGTTTGGCAGTTTTATTATCAGGTTCAGTTTTAAGGTATTCACCAAAAAAAAGTTCTGCTTCTTGAAAGTTTCCCTTTTCTAACATACCAAACCCTTTTGTCATGTCAGATTGTGCTCTTAATAGCGAAGTTGTAATCAAAAAAAGAAAAAGTACTCTATGAATCATATAAAGTGAGATTAATACTACAAATACCTAACGGTGATTATTGCAATTTATTGGTTATTATCAGTATTGTAAAGGTAAAACTGGATTCACGGAAACGGAAGTAAGATAATTGCCATTCGTCTATACCAATTGGTTATCGGCCTAAAGTAGACAAATTACAAAGGTAGGCTTAACGATATTTGACGTATACATAGGTAGAAGTATAAAGTATTACAATTTGCTAAGCCTAAAGGGTTCAAGTTAAATGTGGCTCTTGTTGAAAAAGAATTGATGTTATAAACTATTTGGTTAGGTTTAAGGAAAGAGGGAGTAGTGTGGTTAGCCGCTCCCTTTTTATTTTTTAAACATCACATGTTGATTATGGTAAATAAATTAAAGTAGCAAAGAATTTATGGTTCTTCGATGTTTTACAAATGTGGATACTTGATATTAAAGAATCAGTATTTATAAATCAACAGGATATCGATAATATCGGTATAGCTTTTTTGAAACTTTTTTACACTTTTCTTACAATATAATTGTAATAATTCGTTATATGTAGGTTAAATCTTACTTAAATAAAATCATGAAAATACTAACTATTGATGATCAACAACTTATTCTTTTATCGGTTGAAAGACGCCTTACTGAATTAGGTTACACTGTTAAAACCGCTAATACTGGTCAAAAGGGAATAGAGCTGTTCGATTCTTTTGAGCCTGATTTAGTTCTTGTTGATATTAATATGCCGGGCATGTCTGGTTTGGAGGTAGTGAAATACATAAAATCTGG
This sequence comes from uncultured Maribacter sp., assembly GCA_963975675.1. Lineage (GTDB taxonomy): Bacteria > Bacteroidota > Bacteroidia > Flavobacteriales > Flavobacteriaceae > Maribacter. The sequence goes on from CAXBIJ010000204.1 coordinate 5,529, forward strand.
CGAAAAAAATGCTGTTCCAGTTTTGGTGATGTCGGGTAATACCGAAGAAAATATCATTATGGACGGCTTTACTTTAGGCATTGATGATTATATGAAAAAGCCCGTAAGTTTAGATGAAATGGCGGCTCGTATAAAACGACTGGTTGGCGCACCTATTATAAGTGACGATTCGCAAGTTTCAAATAATTCTAGAATGTTGCAAAAAAATTGTGTTGGGGTAGTAATACCTTGTTACAATGAAGAGGAACGCCTATTAAGTAACGAGTTTAAAGATTTTGCGCATAAAAACCTTGGGTATCACCTTTGTTTCGTTAACGATGGTAGCACTGATAAAACTTTAGAGGTTTTAGAGAAACTGAAAAAAGGTAGTGAGAGTAATATTAGTATTTACAATTGCGCACAAAATGGTGGTAAGGCAGAAGCAGTGCGTCAAGGTATGTTGCATTTAGCAAAAGATGAGCAATTAGACTATATCGGCTTTTTAGATGCAGATTTATCTACCGATTTTAGAGATTTTGATGACTTGGTAGAAACACTAGACCAATCTAATTTTAAAATAGTAAGTGGATCTAGAATGAGTAGAATGGGAGCTGACATTACTAAAGAATCTGCGCGAAAGATTATTAGTATGACTATTAATCTTATTATTAGAACCATATTAAGAATGCCATTCAATGACACACAATGTGGTGCAAAAGTTATGGACCGTTCTGTAGTGCCTATGCTTTTTAATAAACCTTTTATTACCAAATGGTTGTTCGATGTAGAAATGTTTATTAGAATGCGAAAGCATTATGGTAAAACTGAAGCTAAGAAACTTATTTGTGAGCAGCCTCTTAAACGATGGATACATGCCGATGGTTCTAAACTATCTATGAAAGATTCAGTGAAAATTGTTGGTCAGTTGGCGAAAATTGCCTTTGTCTATAGATAATAATCGAAACTTATAATCAACTAGAGAAGACCCAATTCATGTCAGTACTAAAAGTAGCATTGAAGAAAGTATCCCCCAAGCATTTGTTTATGGGTAGCGCCTTGCTGGTCAATGGCGGTAATTATTTATACAATTTACTTTTAGGTAGATTACTAGGACCTGAAGCATTTGCAGATGCGGCATTATTGGTAACCTTGTTATTAGTATTGTCTTTTGTTGGGATGACATTTCAGCTAGCTACTACAAAATTTGCAGTATTGTTTTCAGATGAAACGTGGGTTGCTTTTAAGAATACAATGTATAGATACGCATTGGTTTTTGGTGTCTTTACAGGAATACTTGTACTCGTTTTTTCAAAGAGCCTACAAGAACTGTTTAAAACACAGAATCATTACATGTTCATGATTTTCGCTGCAGCTATACCCTTGTATTTTGTTATGAGTGTTAATAGAGGAAGATTTCAAGGTAGGCATGATTTCGGAAAATTAGCGGCTACTTATCAAACAGAGATG
>CAXBIJ010000205.1:0-6964 GCA_963975675.1 uncultured Maribacter sp.
AATTTATTAGAATACGCAATAGGCAAGCTAAATGTTGCCAAGGTTGATGTGAATGAACAGAACGAACAAGCGGTGGGGTTCTACCAACATTTTGGATTTAAAATAATAGGACGTTCAGAATTGGATTCATCAGCAAAACCCTATCCAGTATTACATATGGAATTAAAATGAAAAGAATTATAAGTTTTGATACTTCGGTAATGTTTAGCTTATTTCTACTTGGAATACTTATTCTATTTCATGGGTGTATTTTAATAGGCATACTGTTTTTTGATTATGTACCATTGGATTTTTTATGGGGAGGTAAAATGACGTCAGTATCACAATTATTAAGTTTTGAAATTGTCTCATTATTAACTTCGGGCCTATTCTTTTTTCTTTTGTTAATTAGATCAAATTGGTTAAGGTTACCAAAACTTATAGGTGTCGCAAGAGTTGCGATTTGGGTCGTATTTATCCTGTTTTTATTAAACACCATTGGAAACCTTATGGCTACAAACGCTTTTGAAAAATGGTTTGCGATTGTGACAGGATTTTTATCTTTTCTTTTTCTGCGAATTGCAATTGAGACAAATACAGATAGTAGTCGATGAAAACTCGATACAATTAGTATTGAGAATAACTATACGAATGGAATCACTAGAACAGCAACGCTTAGAATTTGCAAACCGTAAAATTTTAGCAACACCACTTTCAGGTCTAATAGCTTGGTTGTTGGTTGGTATTTCAGGATTAATTTTTCCCGACCGAACTACTGTATGGGTTTTATTTATTGCTACAGGTGGCATTGTGTATTTGGCATTATTTATTTCAAAATTAACAGGTGAGAATTTCTTAGATAAAACCAAACCTAAAAATGAATTTGATCAATTGTTTCTGTTCACGGTTATACAAGCTGTTTTAATCTATGCTGTAGCCATTCCGTTTTTTATGAAGGATTATACCTCTTTGCCATTAACAGTAGGTATTCTTACAGGAACCATGTGGATGCCTTTTACTTGGGTCATAAAACACTGGGTTGGGGCTTTTCATGCTATTTTAAGAACGGTTGTCGTATTAAGCCTCTGGTATATTTTTCCTGAAGATCGGTTTGTGGCAATTCCCTTTGCCATAGTAGTAGTTTATTTGATCACACTATTTATATTGTACAAAAGACGAACTCAAAATAAATTATAAGAACGGATAAAAGTAAAGTAAATGCAAATTAAAACAATACACATAAAAAATATGGTCTGCCCTCGTTGTATTGACACGGTGGAAAGTATTTTTAATGTAATGGAACTTGAAATAAGTTCCATCACATTAGGTGAAGTTATCACAGAACAAGAGATTAGCAAGCACCAAAAAGAAAAACTGGATAAAAAATTATCTGAAAGAGGATTCGAATTATTAGAAGACAACAAGTCAAAGTTGATTGGCAAAATAAAAACTCTAATTATTAATTCCATCCATTATTCAAAGGAACCTATCTATATTAACCTGTCCGTTTATTTAAGTGATCAATTACACCAGGATTACAGTTACTTGAGTCGTTTGTTCTCAGCTGTAGAAGGAATTACTATCGAGAAGTTTGTGTTATCTCAAAAGATTGAGAAGGTGAAGGAGTTAATATTTTATGATGAGCTTACTTTATCTGAAATTGCATTCCAAATGGACTACAGCAGTGTAGCATATCTTTCTTCTCAATTCAAAAAAGAAACTGGGATGACCCCAACCCAATTTAAAAAACTGAAAAAGCCTGGCCACAATCATTTAGATAGTCTTTGATCATAATCTTATAAAAAGAGAACAGAATTCCATAATAAATAATTAATGTAACCTTCCGACTTTTGTGTCCTAGTTTAGATACTTTAAAATTATGGATACATTAGTTTCAGTAAATAAAAAAATAAAAAAAGAATCCTTTCCAGTAACAGGTATGACCTGTGCGGCTTGTGCTTCCAGCGTAGAGTCCATATTAACAAATACAGAAGGAGTTAGTCAGGCAAGTGTGAATTTCGCTTCTAATTCGGTATTAATAGAATATGATGATGCCATAAAAGAGACGGATATACAAAACTCCTTACGGAGTGTTGGTTATGATCTTATTATAAATGTAGAAGATCCAATCGAAGCACAAGCAGAGCTGCAACGTGAGCATTATCAAGATGTAAAAAAGAGAACAATTTGGTCAGCAATTCTAACATTTCCAATATTCGTAATAGGCATGTTTTTTATGAATTGGGTGCTTGGGAGATGGATTTCACTAGGTCTCACAATGCCAGTTCTCTTCTATTTTGGACGTGTTTTTTACATTAACGCATGGAAACAAGCAAAATACCGAAAGGCCAATATGGATACATTAGTAGCTTTAAGTACTGGTGTCGCTTTTTTATTTAGTCTATTCAACACACTTTTTCCTGAATTCTGGATTGCAAGAGGTGTTCAACCCCATGTATATTACGAAGCAGCAACCGTGATCATTACTTTTATCTCCTTAGGCAAATTGATGGAAGAAAAAGCGAAGTCTAATACTTCATCAGCCATTAAAAAATTAATGGGACTTCAACCTAAAACATTAATAGTTCTTATTGATGGGGTAGAGAAAGAAACACCTATTGCATCCGTAGAAAAAGGAAATATTATTGTGGTACGTCCTGGTGAAAAAATCCCAGTTGACGGAATAGTATCTTCTGGTCACTCTTATGTAGATGAAAGTATGATAACAGGTGAACCAATAGCTGTAGCAAAAAATAAAGGAGAAAAAGTATTTGCAGGAACGGTGAACCAAAAAGGAAGCTTTCAGTTTGAAGCAAAAAAAGTTGGTAGCGAAACATTACTTGCACAAATTATCAAAATGGTGCAAGATGCACAAGGCAGTAAAGCACCTGTTCAGAAACTAGTAGATAAAATTGCAGGGATATTTGTCCCTGTTGTTTTGGGTATATCAGTTTTAACCTTTATTGTATGGATGATATTTGGCGGCAATGATGCTTTTACGCATGCTTTACTAACATCGGTTGCTGTATTGGTTATTGCATGTCCGTGTGCCCTTGGTCTTGCTACTCCTACAGCAATTATGGTTGGCATTGGTATAGGGGCCGAAAACAACTTTCTAATTAAAGACGCTGAAAGTTTAGAGTTAGGACATAAGGTTAATGCTGTTGTGCTGGATAAAACAGGCACTATTACTGAAGGCAAACCTGCTGTTACAAACATGATTTGGGCAGAAAACACAAATCAGGATAAATTGTCCAGTATTTTAATGTCTATTGAAGCCCAGTCAGAACATCCTTTGGCAAGTGCTGTCGTAAAAAAGTTTAAGGAGACAGGAACCGCAGTTGTTGAACTGGTAAATTTTGAGAGCATTACAGGAAAAGGAGTAAAAGCCGTTACCAATGATGGATTAAAATTCTATGTCGGAAACCTCAAATTAATGCAGGATAAAAAGATTGCACTAAATGAGGCTCTATTAGCTCAAGCAAACCTATGGCAAGAGGAGGCAAAAACTGTCATATTTTTCGCTTCTGGAGAGCAAATAGTTGCAGTTATTGCTATTGCTGATAAAATTAAAGCCTCCTCAAAATTGGCCATTAATAAGCTCATAAATAGAGGTATAAACGTTTATATGCTAACGGGAGATAATAATCAAACCGCTAAAGCTGTAGCCAAGGAAGTAGGATTAACAGATTATAAAGGAGAAGTTTTACCTTCGGATAAGGCCGATTTCGTTAAAAACCTACAAGAACAAGGAAAAATTGTAGCGATGGTTGGAGACGGTATTAACGATTCTCATGCTTTAGCACAAGCAAATGTGAGTATAGCCATGGGGCACGGATCGGATATTGCAATGGATGTGGCTAAAATGACATTGATTACATCGGATTTGGAGTCCATTCCAAAAGCACTGCAGCTCTCCTCTAACACCGTTCGAGGTATTCGTCAGAATTTATTTTGGGCATTTATTTACAATGTCGTCGGTATTCCAATAGCTGCGGGTATTCTTTATCCAATTAGTGGTTTCTTACTAGATCCTATGATCGCTGGAGCCGCAATGGCTTTTAGTTCAGTTTCTGTTGTAGCAAACAGCTTGCGACTAAAATCCAGTAAACTTTAATCAAAATATCATAAAACAAGCGCAAAAAAGCATAAGGTATTGCCCTTAAGAGCAAATTATCTTTGTATTCAACAACAAATAAAACTTTAAGAAATTATGAAAACAAAAATTAATAACATCGTAAGAATAGTATTTGGTTTAGGGCTGTTACTATTTGGATTGGACAAATTCTTTGAATTTATACCTCATAACCATGTAATGGATGAAGATCTCATAGCTGCTTTTACTGGCTTAATGGCAAATAAGTTTATACTTCCAACTGTGGGTGTGGTCGAAGCAATTTCAGGTCTATTATTATTAACTAGAAAGTATTCTATTGTAGGTTTATTATTCATGGTACCTGTTACCTATGGAATAATTGCATTTCATTTGGCTGTCGACTTAGGGGGAATCATACCAGGTCTAATTGTAGCTGTAATGCACATTTATTTACTTTCATTAAGAAAAACAACACTTATAAATTTAGTTGCATAGCACAAAGTTGAAACTAAATCTTAAATAACCGAAATTCAGTTCAATAATTAATATAAAATTATATATCATGGAAAATTTAAAATTTAAAACAAATATTAATTGTACAGGTTGCTTGTCAAAAGTTAGCCCTCAACTTAATAACATAAAAGGGATTGAAGAATGGAATGTAGATTTAAACAATTCTCAAAAGATCCTTACAGTTAAATCGAACTCTACTTCTGAGGGAGATATTATTAATGCTGTAAAAAAGGTTGGTTTTAATATTGAGAAAGTGTGAAAATCACCAAATGTAGCATTCTATATAAGTAATAGCGGTATAAGCAATAACTTAAGCCGCTTTTACTTTAAATTATAATTTTGAAAGCAATCATCTGGAAATGGGGTAGACATCAGGCATATTAAACTGCTATTTAGAGCATAGTCCTAACTAAACAATCAGAATATATAAGCATGCAGCAAATAGAGTATTAATGGATATAGACAATTGACTATATCCAATTGTTGTAAGCAATTTAAGAAACCACCAATGAATTTAAAATTAGTAATCTAAATGAAATTAAGTAAATACTTAGCCGACCGATTAAAGGAGGTTTTTACAGAAGGAAAATGGGTTTTAGGAACAAACTTAAAAGAACAAATAATTGACCTTGATTGGAATAAAGCAACTAAAAAAATTGATGACTTCAACACTATTGCTGATTTGACATTTCACATTGATTACTATACAGCTGGAGTAGGAAAAGTTCTTAAAGGTGGAACACTTGATATACGAGACAAATATAGTTTTGATTCCCAACCTATAAAATCTGAACAAGATTGGAGAAATTTAGTAAATAAGTTTTGCTTAGACTCAGAGGAATTTATTGAACTTGTTGAAAAGATGTCAGAAGAAAAAATATTATCCGACTTTGTAGACAAACAATATGGGACTTATTACAGGAATATTGACGCAATAATTGAACATGCCTATTACCATCTTGGACAAATAATACTCATAAAAAAACGAATTAAATAAAAACGGCTTACAACAAAGTATATAATTTATTGCTAGTTCTTGGCTACTTTCGAAAATCTTCGCGGATTTTCTGGTTGGTTTTTATTTGCTAAATTAGGTACTTAAAACACGCAACAAACCATATACAAACCGATGGAATGTAATTGCCTGCGGCACGTAGAATCGCGTTTTGCAAACGCTTCCTTTCTACTAATTACATACCATCGTCCACTGTTAATTGCACCTCGACAAATTAATTGTATATTTATTCGAGTCTACGAGAGCTCCCCACGAAACTACACACACCAGCGTGTATAGCGAATGAGGCGCAATTATGGCTACTCGTGAGGCGCGCCTCACTACGCCATACACAGTGGACGTTGGCGGTCATTTAAAATCGTCCGTCCGATTTCAAAATTTCAGAGATTAAATTACTATAATATTATCTTGAAATTTTTATCTGTGACAAGTACAATTATACAAGCAATGCAACAATACAAGGCTGTGTAAAAGTATTTATAATCATTATGTGCAAAATGAACCATTAATGCACCAATTGCGAAGGGCAATAACCATATACTTGATAAGTTTTTAACTTGGTGCATCCAAAACCCAACAATTAAACCAATTACACCCAACAATTCGCCATAACCAATAAATAAAGTCCATATTTTTCCGAAACCAAAATTGTTCATATTTCCCATCATACTTTCCTTTTGAAAAACTTTAAAAAGACTCGCATAACCAAATGCATAAATTAAATACCCATATGCAATCCAATGGGCAACTTGTACTAATATTTTCATATCTATTATATTTTTGTTCAAAAGTAATAGTTATATTTACAAATTGAAAGTACTTACAAGATTGTATGATACTAACAAAAAAGTAAGAAATGAGAAAGACAACATCTACCAATACAATAAACAAGGAGCAGTTAGAAGCGAATTGCGGAATAGCATATACAAACTCAATTTTAAGTGGTCGATGGAAACTTAGTATTCTCGCATTTTTATTAGATGAAAAAAAATTAAGGTATAGCGAATTAAGAAATAGATTAACCGGAATTTCGGAGAGAATGCTAATAGCTAAACTTAAAGAATTGAAAGCGGATGATTTAATTAATAGGATTTCTCATCCAGAAGTTCCACCAAGAGTAGAATATGAACTTTCCAAAAAAGGTAAGTCATTAGAAAATATCTTAATACAAATGGCGAAATGGGGTACAAAAAATGCAACTAAAAACAGAAATACATAAAAAAAGAACCGCCAGCACCATATAAAAAAGGGAAATGAAAAACTAAAATCAATACTATTTGGATTGGATAAATTCTTTGAATTTATTCCTCATAACCATGTAATGGATGAAGATCTCATAGCTGCTTTTACTGGCTTAATGG
>CAXBIJ010000206.1:0-6945 GCA_963975675.1 uncultured Maribacter sp.
CTTGTAAATCGGCACTCATATCTTTCATGATATCTGCCATTCTGTTTGAAATTTCGCCCGATACTCCTGTATCAATTTCGTCAAACATTATAGTAGGTAGTTTTTCATATTTGGCAAGAATAGCTTTTATGACTAACATAATTCTAGATAATTCTCCTCCTGATGCTACTTTTTTCAACTCCCCATAACTACCACCCCTATTCGCTGTAAAAAGGAAAGAAAGCTCGTCCATTCCTGTTACCGTGAAGGTATCGGTCGCACTTAAGGCAATTTCAAAAGAAGCGCTTGGCATTCCCAATAACCCCAAATCTGCTTCTAACTTCGATTTCAATTTTGGTATAACGGCATTTCGTTTTTCACGTAGTACAACAGATTGTTCCTCTAATGCAGATTCCATATCCTGCAACTCACGGGTCTTCAATGAAATTTTTTCATCTAAATGAGCGGTCTCAAATACTTTGTCTGCGAGGTAATTTTTTATAATAATCAACTCTGAAATCTCACTTACATTATGCTTTTTTAGCAAGTTATATAGAAGCTGTAATTTTCCATTTACTTCTTCAAGCCTTTTTGGGTCTGCTTCAACACCCTCTTGCATCTGTTGTAATTCTGAGCTTACATCGTCTAATTCTATAAATACTGATTGTACACGTTGATACAACTCTTTATAGTTCGACCCAAAATCGACCAATTTCGATAGGGACTGCCTCATTTCTGACACCAAAGACAGAACTCCAATTTGGTCGTCATTAAACAATTGATCTCCTTTAGACAATTGTTCCATGATTAACTCAACATTGTTTAATTGCTCATACTCTTCTTCTAGCTCTTCAACAATACCTATTTTCAAAGGAGCTTTCTCAAGCTCTGTCAATAAAAATAAATTATAATCTTGTTCTTTATTAGCTGTGTTCTGGGCATCAATTAAACCTTGAAGCTCTTTTTGTGCCTTACGATACGTCTTTAAATCTTTAGTATAGGCTATTAATCTTTTCTGATTGTCTGCCAATGCATCTACCAATTTTAACTGAAAATCATTTTCAGTTAATTGCATCGTTTGATACTGAGAATGAATATCAATTAAATTTTCACCAAGACTAGAAAGCACATCTAAAGTTACCGGAGTATCGTTTATAAATGCTCTTGATTTACCACTAGGTAAAATTTCTCTTCTTATGACTGTACTAATATCATAATCTAAATCGTTCTCCTCAAAGAAATTTTGAAGTCCGTAGGTGTCAATTTTGAAAATACCCTCAATAATACATTTCTCATCTTTTACGCGTAAAGAAGATAAATCTGCCCGTTTACCAAGCACAAGAGATAAACCACCCAGTAGTATAGATTTACCTGCCCCAGTCTCGCCCGTAATTACGGTAAAACCTTTATCGAAGTCTACTTCAAGACTATCAATTAATGCATAATTTGTAATGTTAAGGGTTGAAAGCACGCTTCAGAATTTTAGATTAACAAAGGTAATCTATATTCCGTTTTGAAAAAAGGTTCAATATTTAATATCGTTCCAGGTAGTAGCGTATAATGGAGCAATTTTATTTAAGGTTTCCTTCAACTTAACGATATCTACTTTTGGTCCGTCAGAAAAAATATTTTGTATTTCTTCAGATTTTGCGTCAAAGAACGTAGAAATCAAAAAAGCATTAGGCCTTCTATTAATCATTGTCTGAAAAAGATTCATAGTCCCCGCAATTACTTGTTTTCCGGTACTATTATTATCAGACATAATGTCTAAACCTTTTCTATGATAATTGTACATAGCAATACGGTATTCTCTATATGTATTTGACAACAGATTATCTACCAATTCAAACCTACTTCTATTAGAGTCTGCAGATTGGCTCCACCCAGCAAAGTTACTTCCTTGTGCCATGGTCACAATATTCTGAGCTTTTCTAAAAAAATCTGTACCACCTTCTAAAGAAAAAGTGTCTGCATCAAGCCCTAAAATAATATAGGCATAGTATGACAATACGCTTACCAAATTAGATTCGAATTGATTTTCGTTGAGTATTAATGGCTGAAATTCTATGTATTGAAAGCTAAACTGATTGTCTTTATAATTGAAGACTGGCGTGGAATATGAGGTGTTATAAACTGGTCTTGAAGATTGTATTTGAATATTACCTTTAAATCGGTTCGATTCATATTCTGTAATCGTAATGAACATTTGTGCATTTATACGCTCATTCTCTTTATATACCCTGTTTGTCCATTTAGACTTGTTCACAAAATCATTTAATGAACGCTCTAATGTTTTAAATATTTGAAGGTCTCCTTGCGATAACTGGTCAGAATTAACCGTAACCGTACAAGTTAATTCTTGTGCTTTAGTAGTGAAACTTACTAAGCACAACAGTAGTAGAAAAAGAATTTTACGCATAACGTCTTTTAATAATTTCATTAAAGATGTCCACGGCAACGTCTGCCTTGGTCTTTAGTTCAAACGTAGTTATGCTAGAATTGGTATCTATAAATGAAATTTTATTGGTAGTACCGCCAAAGCCAGCACCTTTATCTCGCATCGAATTCAATACTATTGCATCTAAATTCTTCCGTTTAAGCTTTCCCAATGCATTCGCTACCTCATTTTCAGTCTCTAAGGCAAAACCAACTAAGTACTGATTTTTCTTATGTTCACCGAACGTTTTTAGAATATCTTTATTCTTGACCAATTCTATAGTGAAGTTCTCGTCAGACTTTTTAATTTTTTGCTCAGCCACCGACTTAGGTCTATAATCTGCAACTGCTGCGGCACAAATTACGATGTCTGAATTGTCAAAATACATCTGTGCGCTGTGATACATATCTTCCGCAGAAACTACTTTAACCACATGAATAGTATCATGTGCAATCGACAAATGTGTGGGGCCCGTAACCAAATAAACATCGGCACCTAAATTAGCTGCTGCTTTAGCAAGCTCAAACCCCATTAAACCTGAAGAGTGGTTTCCAATAAAACGGACAGGGTCAATAGCCTCGTAAGTTGGCCCAGCTGTAATCAATACTTTTTTTCCAGACAAAGGCAATCCTTGAGAAAGTTGGTTTTTAATAAAATCAACAATAGCTTCTGGCTCAGCCATTCTACCCTCACCGTGTAAGCCGCTTGCGAGTTCACCACTGGTAGCAGGTATAATCATATTACCAAATGATATGAGTGCATCCATTGAGCTTTTTGTACTCGGGTGCTTATACATATCTAAATCCATAGCCGGAGCTACAAATACCGGACATTTAGCGGATAAATAGGTTGCCATCAAAATATTATCGCAATTTCCAGAAGCCATTTTAGCCATGGTATTGGCAGTTGCCGGTGCTATAATCATTAGGTCTGCCCAAAGTCCTAATTCTACATGATTATTCCAATCAATAGTATTTGCCTCTGACTTTACAAAATTTAATACCACAGGGTTTTTAGCCAAAGTGGCTAACGTAAGTGGGGAAACAAAAGAGCTGGCACTATCGGTAAGTATGACCTTAACGTTAGCGCCAGCTTTTATAAATAAACGAACTAAGAATGTTGTTTTATAAGCAGCAATTCCTCCGGTAATTCCTAAAAGAATATTTTTGCCGTTCAACATATTTCTTACGCGTCTTTTTCTGTATTTCTATGGTAGATTTTATCCATCAACCACTCCTCTACTGCCATAGCATGGGGCTTAGGTAATTTTTCGTAAAATTTAGACACTTCAATCTGTTCTTTATTTTCGAAAACTTCCTCTAAACTATCGCTATAGGTAGCAAACTCTTCTAATTTCTCTAAAAGTTCTTTTTTAATTTCAGAATTAATCTGAACAGCACGTTTTGCAGCAATTGAAATAGCCTCGTAAATATTTTCAGTTGGCTTATCGAACTCGTTACGGTTAATAGTAACAGTAGATACCGCTGCTTTTGAGTTTTTTAAATCGTTCATATTCATAATTAAATTATTTATTTTGATTCAACGGTCTGTGGTTGCAAACGTTGTAATTCTTTATTTATTTTCTCGATAATAGTATTAGCATCTTTATCGAATTTTGATTTTGGATACTGTTTCTTAAGTGTGTTGTAGGCAGCTTTTGCTGCTATTAAACGCTCTTCCTTTAAGCTCTCAAAACTGTTCATAGCCATATGCGTCAAAGCCTCCAATTTAACGAACATTGCATCTTCCCTAAATATTGAACCAGGATTATCAGAAACAAAGTTATCACTTGCAGCTACAGCAGATTTAAGCATATCATAGTTAAACTCACCTAACTTATTGTATTGCTTCAATATTTTAAAAGCTTTCTCTTCTTTCTTGGCAGTAAGCTCTTGTGCCATTGCATTGGCTTCAACAAAATATTCAGATTCAGAATACGTATTAATAAAATTTTGCAACTTCAATAACGCCTTATCTGTATCTGTTTGATCTAAAGAATATTCAGGTGATAACTCATAATAGCTTTTTGCCCCTAAGAACGATGCTTCAACAACCTTATCACTTTTAGGATACGATTTTATGAAACGTTCAAATTGATACCCAGCCATATTAAAATCGCCACGTTGATAATAACTATTTGATAAAAAGAACATTACACGCTCACCTTGCGGCTTACCAACGTATTTTGGCGCTATCTGCTCGTACAAACGGTTAGCTCTTTTGAAATCTCCTTCTTCATAGTATTTTTCAGCCAATTCGTATTTAGCCTTTACATCATCGTTCTTAAGCACCTTTTGGTACTCGCTACAAGATTGTAAAGCAATGGCAATCAATAGAATCGGAAATATTCGCCTCATTTTAAAAAACATTTTGCAAAATTAGTGATTATCAATGGATTTAAAAAACATTTTAAACCAATAAAAATACAGGCTTTATGCGGCACAAAACTACCTTTTGGGGAAGTTTTAACGAAAATTATGCAGGTATACGAATCACCGATTCCATAAAAGAAACAATTTTGTGTTTCAAAGAATCGGTCGCAGCCATAAGTGGAAGTCGAACAAAAGGCTTTGCTACTCCTAAATATTCAAATATAACTTTAATACCTGCTGGGTTACCTTCTTCGAAAATAAGCTTCATACCTTCTTGCATCTTATAATGATACTTATAGGCCTCTTCTGTATTTCCATTTAATCCTTCATGTACCATTTTAGAGAATTCAACGGGCAATCCTTGTCCTATTACGGAAATTACGCCGTCGCCACCCGCAACTATCGTAGGTAATGCTGTGATGTCATCTCCAGAGAGCACCAAAAAACCCTTTGGTCGTTTAGAAATAAGCTCTAAAACTTGTTGCATATCGCCACAAGCTTCTTTAACGGCAACAATATTTTCAAAACTCTTTGCCAAACGCACTACCGTTTCTGGCAACATATTGCTTCCTGTTCTGCCTGGTACATTATATACAATAATAGGTAATGGCGATGCTTGTGAAAGTGCTTTAAAATGCTGAAAAATTCCTTCTTGTGTAGGTCTATTATAATAAGGAGATACCGATAACACTGCGGTATATGCAGATAAATCTAACGTCTGTAATTCTTCTACAAGACCCAATGTATTATTACCTCCTATGCCTATTACTAAAGGTAAAACACCTGCATTGGCTTCCTCAACCGTGCGCATTACCAACTGCTTTTCATCTTTTGTAAGCGTTACAGATTCTGCAGTTGTACCAAGCACTACCAAATAATCAATACCACCTTCAATAGTATGGGCTACCACCTTTTTAAGGGCAAGAACATCTACCGAACCATCTTCCTTGAAAGGCGTAATTAACGCAACTCCTGCACCTTGTAATTCTTTCATAATTAAATCTCTTTAAAAATGCCCAAGTACTTCTTCAATTCTTTTTTAAATAATTGAAAGTCCTTAAAGGGCGTATCTAAAATTAAATCGTTATACGTAGGACCAACTTCTTTAAAACCTACTTTTAAGCGAGCTTTAGTCTTTGCCGACATTAAATTCAACAAAAGACTATCCTCATTGTAATAATTTACTAATAGGTCGTATTCCCTTCCCAAAAATTCAAGGGCATAACTATTTTGTATTTCACCATTCCACCCTAAATCTTTATCTGAAAATACAGGGGTTGCATAGGGTGAATTTTTATCATAAAAACGCTTATATCCTATAATCTTTACCGCATTTGGCTGTAACGAAAATTCCTCTTGAAACTGAAAAAATAGCTCTGACTTTTCGAATTTATCCAAATCTATTATACAACCTAATGAACGTATACCCTTATTCTCACGAGTTACAGGAACTGGCGTTGCCACCAATTGTTTCAATGACTTACGGCCAGATTTTCGTTTAAACTTGTCCTTAATTCCTTTTAAAAACATGTATTTTTACATTTACACAAATGTAAATAATATCCCTGCAACTCTATGGCGAAGTTAAAACACTTTGGTATTTTAAAAATAAAACATTTTGTTATAATTGTAACATTATTTGTTTTAGGCTCCTGTAAGAAGGAAACAAAACACCTTACCGAATTGACTGGTAGGCAAATAGCCATCGATAGCAGTAATATTCTTGTCGATAGTATTCAAGATTTTATTACTCCTTATCATAATCGAGTAGAACAGGTTCTTGATAGTACCATAGCGTACGCTCCATTTACGATCTCAAAAACAGATGGTAAATTCAATACAACAGCGGGCAACCTTATGGCCGATATTGTCATGAGTGAAACGAATCCTATATTTCAAAAACGAACAGGAAATTCGATTGACTTTGTATTACTTAACCACGGTGGTATACGTTCTATCATATCTAAAGGAAATGTTTCCGCAAGAACGGCCTACGAGGTTATGCCTTTTGAAAATTCATTGGTGGTGGTAGAGTTAAAAGCGGAGTCTCTTTTAAAAATGGTTGAATATCTTATAAAGGCAAAGCGAGCACACCCTGTAGCTGGTATTCAATTAATCTTAAATAAAGACAATACCGTAAACACTTTTACTATCGGC
>CAXBIJ010000207.1:0-6929 GCA_963975675.1 uncultured Maribacter sp.
AAACCTTCTGTTGTAATTTGTAGCTCTTGTTTATCTTTCAAACTTATCTTGCTGACATTAGGCACATGCAGTGCTCTACTACCCACTGCCATAACCTCATCAATAGAAATATTTTTATTACCTATTGAGATTATTGGGCTTTTTGTATGTAGTATAAATGCAGGGTGATACCCTAACATAAAAGGCATACCTTCTTCACCAGAAATGGTAATGGTTATTACCAACTCATTATCCTTTAGCTCGAATGTCTTTTTAAATTCAAAATCATAGGGCCAACTAAGTTTTTCAGCGGTCGATTTAGTCGGATATTTAGAATTAACCACCTCTTTGTTTGCTTGATATTTCTTTACGAACACAGCTTTACTTTCGCTGTTTTCAAACAATACATAACTCATCTCTCTAAGCAGACCATGCTGGTCTTGTATCGCATCACCCTTTGGTGTTTTCACTTTAAAGTCCGCCTTGTTTGTTGGGCCGATTATTGGAAACATTTCAGTATCTACACTTCGCCAACCAGGATTTCCTTTTTGGTGCATGAATTCGTGACCCGAAACGATATAGCCTACAAGTTCTCCGCCTTCAATCGTTACTTTTTGATTTTCTAATTTAAGAGTTATCAGATTACTCATTTATCAATCTATAAATTAATAGCGCGGTTCTTTTGGTAAGTGCTTCAATAGTATTCAAATTAACGGTCTCTTCGGGTGTATGCGCCGCATTCCCCATCGTACCTAAACCATCTAAACAATCGACATATTCGGCAACGAAAGATGTGTCTGCTGCCCCTCGCTTACCAGGATCATATGCAATAACTTCACCTTGTATTAAATCTTGACTTACAATATTTAATTTAGCCAACAAAGCTTCGTTGCCTCTTGTTGGTTGCATGGCAGGGTAGCTATCAGTAAAGGTAACTGTCGCCGAAGTGTGAGGTAAATTTTCTGCAACAATCGCTCTCATTTTATCACGCGCACGTTCTTTTTGTTCTTCAGATATAAACCGTAGTCCACCTCGAACTTCGGCCTTTTGGGCAACTACATTTGTTTTACCGAAAACAGTGCCTTTGCTTGTCATATCATCAAACTCTACAAAAGTACCACCCAGCAAAGTACCCGGATTAAAAGTCAATAAATCTTCACCTCTAACATCAGTATAAAATCCGTTTAAAATCCGTGACATTTCAAAAATGGCACCTGCACCGGTATTTTCACTAAAAATTCCTGAAGAGTGGGCTCTTTTACCCTCTACAACCACTTTCCAATCAGAAGAACCTCTTCTAGCTACCGTGGCATAATTAAAACCGGTTGAAGTTTCAAAACCCAAAGCAATATCGCTTCTTTTTGCAGCGGCTATTAAATCTTTTCGGCTTTCTTCTAAAGGGTCACCCGTACTTTCTTCATCGCCTGTAAAAGCCACAATAATTTGGGCATCCTTTAAAAGTCCGTTTTCTTTCAAGGCTTTTAACGCATAAAGCACGATTACATCACCACCTTTCATATCATTACCACCAGGTGCATGTGCGATAGAGTCGTTAACCATTTCAAATGTTTGGAACGGACTATCTTCTTCAAAAACGGTATCTAAATGGCCAATTAGCAGTAATTTCTTTCCCTTAGAACCTTTAATTTCAGCAAATAAATGCCCCGCTCTATTCATTTCTTCAGGCATGGGTATCCACGTACTTTCAAAACCTATTTCTTCAAAAGCAGTGGCAAATTCTTTACCTACTTTTTCTATTCCTTTTAGGTTTAAGGTGCCGCTATTGATATTCACGACTTTTTCTAAAAAGGAAATTGCCTTAGCATTATTCTGCTCAATATTTTTGATAATTTTCTTTTCGTTCTTAGTCAGTTTCTGGGCATTTGCAATGACCATGAACAATAGAAAAATTTGGGTAAGAATTAATTTTTGACGCATCTAATGTGTTTTACATCAAATTTACCAAAAAGGGGATTAATGAAAGATGAAAAGATGAATTAGCTATTGAAAAACTGTTATTCGAATCGAATAGCTTTTACGGGAGTTATTCTTGTTATGATATATGAAGGAATCAATAGCATCAATAGACAAAGAAATAAGACTCCAATATTTAATAGAAGTATTGTCGATAAGTCTATACTTACAGGAATATATTCGATGTAATATTCTTTTGGATTAGGAAACTTGAAGATTTTAAATTTTTCCTGAATAAAAATGAATCCAAGACCAATAAGGTTACCCCAGAAAAGACCCACTCCAATAAGATAGGCGGCATTGTACAAAAACACTTTACGAATACTCCAATTCGGCATACCTAAGGCTTTTAAAATACCAATCATTGGTGTTCGTTCTAAAATTAAAACAAGCAAAGCCGTAATCATATTAATACCACCTACAATAATCATGATACCAATAATTAAAGCGATATTAAAATCGAAGAGACTGATCCACTCAAAAATCTTGTAATACTTATCCTTAATAGATTTGGTATCTAAACTTGCCACTGTAACACCATAAATATCATTACTTTTTTCATCGATATCATCAAAGCTATTTAAAAACACTTCAAAATTACCAACCTCTTTGTCGGTCCATTTATTCATTCGCTGAATATGCCGTATATCTGTAAAAATGTAGAGTCCGTCAATTTCTTCAAATCCGCTATCGTAGATTCCGGTAATTGTAAATTTTCGCTGATTTGGAATTCTATCTGCCGCATCATCCCGTAGAAAAAAGGTGAAGAAAGAATCGCCTACTTTAAGGTTTAGACGGTTTGCCATGATCTTCGATATCAGAACATCAGAATTCAATTCCCCCTTATAATCAGGTAAAACCCCGTCAATCAAAAATTCTTTAAATGGCGCCCAGTTATAATCTTTGCCAACACCTTTGGCGATTATGCCTTCAAAAGTTTCTTCCGTTCTAATGATACCAGCTTTGGTTGCTACGGCCTGTATGTGAACAACACCATCAACACTTTTAAATTCAGGATAAAAATCTTGTTCTGTACTAACGGGTACGATAGAAACTTCAGAATTATTATTGTCGTAATTGTAGATTTGAACGTGACCGTTAAACGCGGTTATTTTTTCTCGAATCTTCTCTTTTAAACCTAGTCCTGTAGCAATGGCGACTAACATCATAATTACACCAATAGCAATTGCGGCAATTGCTATTTTTATTATTGGTGCAGATATACTAATTTTATGCTCCTTACCCTTTATAAGCCGTTTGGCGATAAAATATTCTAGATTCAAATGATGTTATTTTTATCCAATTTCAAAAGTACAGTTTTATTATGGTTTTTGGTATTGGCTACCTGCGGAAACGAAACTGAAAAGAAGGCTTCTACACCCCCGTCAAATGCTGAGGAACAAATTGAGAAATCTGAAAAGGGAATAATTGTTGCCGCTAATAGAACCGAAGCCTACCTACCTTTATTAAAAGGGAAAAAAATAGGGATTGTTGCCAACCAAACCAGCGTTATTTTCAATAATGAAGGTCATACACACTTAGTAGATTCGCTGCTTTCATTGAATATAAACATCAAGAAAGTCTTTGCACCTGAGCACGGTTTTAGAGGTCAGGCCGATGCTGGCGAACACGTAAAAAATAGTACCGATTCTAGAACAGGTCTACCCCTAATTTCTTTATACGGCAAGAATAGAAAACCTAGTCAAGAGCAATTAGAAGATTTGAATGTCGTGCTTTTTGACATTCAAGATGTTGGAGTTCGCTTCTACACCTATATCGCGACATTGCAATTGGTAATGGAAGCATGCGCTGAAAAAGGGATTCCTATGATGGTTTTAGACCGACCAAACCCTAACGGACATTATGTTGATGGACCATCGATGGAGGCAGCACATACTTCGTTTTTAGGAATGACTGAAATTCCTTTAGTTTATGGTATGACGATAGGGGAATATGCTACCATGATTAATGAGGAAGGATGGTTAGAAAATGGCAAGAAAGTAGATTTAACTGTCATCGCTTTAGAAAACTGGACGCATGCTAGTTTTTATACTTTGCCTATACGGCCTTCACCAAATTTACCAAATGACACTTCTATTACCCTTTATCCAAGTCTTGGTCTTTTTGAAGGTACTAATGTGAATGCTGGTCGCGGAACAGAGTTTCAGTTTCAACGCTACGGCGCTTCTTTTTTAGATAGCAAAAAATATAGTTTTACGTATACCCCAGAACCAAATTTCGGTTCTAAACACCCTAAAGAAGAAGGAAAAGTTTGTTATGGCGTAGATCTTTCTAAAGTTGAGCGAATGCGTGAAGTGACTATGAATTATATTATAGATGCGTACACTAATTCTACAGACAAAAGCAACTTTTTCCTCACGAGTGGTTTTACCAAACACGCTGGTAATGAGAAACTACAAAAACAAATTGAAGCCGGAAACTCGAATGCTGAAATCAAAACAACGTGGCAGCCAGCCTTAGAGAAGTTCAAAAAAATTAGAGCAAACTATCTACTTTATTAGAAATTAATCTTCTTCTATTGCAGTGGTAGGCTTTCGATAGCCCATAAAAGGGTACTTCAGTAAAGAGCTTATTTTTCCATTTGCAACCTCGTCAGAGAAGGTATCTACACCGTAGATAATTTTATCCCTATCTAAATGCATAAAGGTTCCAAATAGACGATCCCACCACGAGAAAATATTTCCGTAATTACTGTCGGTATATGGCAAAACATAATGGTGATGTACTTTATGCATGTCTGGTGAAATCAACACATAGCTCAATGCTTTATCTACACCCTTTGGTAATTTAATGTTCGCATGGTTAAATTGAGAAAGCACTACAGAAAGGCTTTGATATAGCATAATGATACCAATTGGTGCACCAACTATAAATACCCCAAGTAAAGTAAATACATAACGTATTAAACTTTCTAATGGATGATGTCTATTTGCTGTAGTCGTATCTACATTATGATCTGTATGATGTACTAAATGCACCATCCACAATGGTTTTACCTTATGCTCCACCAAATGAGCCGTGTAAGCCCCAATTAAATCTAATAGGGCGACACCTAAAAAAACATAGGCCCACAACGGCATTGCTGGCAACCAATTTATGATACCAAAGTCATTGGCAATTGCCCAGTCAGATGTTTTTAAAAGTAAAAATGCCAATGGAAAATTAATAATGATAGTAGTTAAGGTAAAAAAGAAATTAGGTAAAGAATGTTTCCATTTATTATAGCGACCATTAAACAAGGGTACAATACCTTCTAATATCCAAAAGAACGTTATTCCCCCTACCAAAATTAATGAACGGTGAACGGTTGGTATAGTTTCAAAATAAGACATTAACTGTTCCATGTAGTAAAAATAGTGGTTATCGATTTAAGTTTGAGGTGGACTAAGGATTTTTATAGGAGGTTTTGTTTTGTCTAGAATTATTACCGATTTGCCTTTATTTTCATCGATTTAATCAAAAAGTAACAAGTAGGGATTATAAACAAGCCGATTGTAAGCGGCAAAAACCAAGCACCAAGTCCTTCAACATTCCCTTTTATATTCTGTAAAGTCCTAACTAATATAAGCCCAAAAACAAATACAATGATCAACTTCAATACTCTAATCATTCGTACTGCATTAGAATATTGGCTTAGAGCGTTTTCGTTCGTTATGGCCGTTGGATAATTAAAAATATGCGGATTCTTATTCAGTAATGTCATTCCAATAAAAAGAATCGTGCCAACTATAGGCAGCACAAAAATATTAGTCTTTTCTCCAAATCCATCTGCTTCGCCCGCTGCGTTAAAATGAGTAGGAATTGATTCTGGTAAGTCCGGAAAACTTAGTATTGCTAAAATCCAAGTTCCAATTAGTAATGTCCAACCAGTAACTTCAATTACTTTATCAGTTTTTGTTAGGTCAAATTTTATCTTAGGTCTCTCTCCCATAATCTTATTTTAATCCAGCTTTTTTACATTAGTTTAAACACCTGAGCCAAGCATTTTTTGAAGGCAAAGAAACTTTTCGTTTCTACCTGCCTGCCTGCAGGTTCAAGCAGACCTTTTGATTAAGCTCATAAGCCCGAATTACGTTTAGGTTTTTTTGTAGCACATTTTTTTTAGAAACGACTAACCTTTTCGATTTTCTCGCCGTTTATTCTTAACTTAATTTTAGTTTCCTTTATACCCATAATATCAGTTGATGCCTCAGAGCTAAATTCATATCTAACATTGTACAATTCTGTTAATTTGTCCAAGCTAAATTTCTTTGGTGTTATTGTATTCCGCTTTCGCATTGAATAATTAAGAGTTCCAATTCCGATAATTCCAATTCCGATTGAAAAAATCATTATTGTGACTGTGTGAAATAAAGCGACTCTATTGAGAATAGTCATTAAATAGTAGCATATGAAAAGAACTCCAAGTCCAATGAGGCCATATAAAATCATATTCCCTATGGCTAATTTTTTTACATATTTTGAGTCCTCGAATTCTGTATTCACTTCAATTATTTTTTTCTTTAATTTATTGTCTAATTTTATTTTCGAACATTTTCTTTTAAAATCTGCCTTCTTATTTGTCAAACTACAAATAATTCCTTCAGTAAAATTAAATGCCTGAAGGTCACATATTTCGCAATGCATAAAGTTATTCATTGTTGTAGTTCATTATTGTTTCAATTCCAGTTCTGGGTTTATGAATTCATAAATCTGTTCTCCAATTTTTACAGTAATAATATCATCCTCCAACTTTTCAAGTATTGAATACTCATTAGCTAGTTCTAGCTCGTTAATAAATAGAACTCTTTGTTACAATTTATTATAATCATTATATCGTGGTTTTCTTTTATTGAATTCCCCATTCTTACTTGACTGTACTGCAATAGAAATATTATTAATAGGCTCCGAAGAGGAATTACTTAGAGCAATTAAGACAACAAGTGTATTTTTGTAAACGCCATAATCTCTCCAGA
>CAXBIJ010000208.1:0-6919 GCA_963975675.1 uncultured Maribacter sp.
TTTTTCTTCTGATGATAGGCTTAACCTCATCATCTGACATTTGAAAATTGATTTCGTCACTAAGACCTTTGTTAGCGAAAATATCTGGCGAAGCTAATTTAGTCTCTCCTTTAATTTTATCGAATGCTTCAAAAAATAAATCGATATACGTGTTATCACTATTACTAGAAGCAGCATCTGCATCAGCTAAAGCTTTATTGAAAACAGGGCTTTTTGTATTGTTAGCCAAACCTTTAAGGATATCCTTAATGGAGATTTGTAACGTAACGTTGATACCACCTTTAAGGTCAAGACCTTTATTCAGCTCCTTCTTTTTGGCTTCATTATAATTGGTATACCCAAGAATACTGTTGTTGCCAATGGAGTCAAGATAGTTTGCAGCCACAACTTCTCTTTTTGCTACATAGCCCTCTTCTGCTTCCGTTATACGGCTCATAGCAAAGACATTAGCCTCTTTTTCTACTTTACTTGTAACGAAAGTATAGGATAGTTGGTAGATACTAACTAACCCAAATAATAAAGCAAAAAGCTTTATAAGTCCTTTATTTTGCATTTTAATAATATATTTAATTTATGTTGATTAAGATTTTGTGTAGTTTAAAAATCTAAAGCAAATTACTTTTACTCAAAGCAATTACATTCTTTAGGGCTATTTTTAATTGGAATTAGCTATTCCTATAAACATAGGGTCCTGCCCTAACTTCCGGTATTGTTCGCGAAGTATTATCTATTGCAATTGCTACATTACTATTAATCTTATAAGCTATATCTACGATTGCATCTTGTTCAAAAACTATAGTTTTACTAAATGGTAGAATTACCGGATTAGAAAATCTGTCATCATTTTGTTTTTGAATTGAAACTAAAGTTCCGTTTATAGTAATACTACTAACAGCTTG
This sequence comes from uncultured Maribacter sp., assembly GCA_963975675.1. Taxonomy (GTDB): domain Bacteria; phylum Bacteroidota; class Bacteroidia; order Flavobacteriales; family Flavobacteriaceae; genus Maribacter. The sequence goes on from CAXBIJ010000208.1 coordinate 900, forward strand.
CTGTTGCAGGTCTGATACTACTAAATTATACTTTTCAGGAAGTTGTTCTTTTGGATAATCTGATGGAAGTTCTTCTTCATTCGTTAATGAAAGCTGGTTTTCTTGAGAAAGAAATGCTTTAACACTAATAGCATCGACATCACTATAATATCGGATGCTTAATTGTCTACCGTCATTTTCTATTATTTCAATAGCATCAACACCTAAGACTTTTAATCTTTTGGTTATTGCTGCCAAAACTTCATCATGAGCGTTTTCTGAAGCTAATTCTACAGCTGTAAATTGTAATGAAATTTGCTGATTAGAAACTTTTGTTTGCTCTTGACTTAGCCCTAATAAGGCTAGAATAATAATTAAAGTACTTACGCACCATTTTGCATTCATGCGGCAAATATAAAAAGAAAGATTATACTAGGTGGTCTATTTATTACAATATAAATATTTCTGAAGGCTAACTTCATTTAATAAGAAAACCTTTATAGTTGAACTATAAAGGTTTTCTTTTATGTTTATAAGTATATAAACTACAACTCTAAAAGGCCATTTGTTTTAGAAACACCTTCTGCACTCTCTTTCATTTTCGTTTTCTCAGCCGAACTTAATGGAATATTTATAATTTTCTCAATACCATCTTTTCCTAAAATCACAGGAACACCAATACAAATATCATTTAAACCATATTCACCATCTAACATTGTAGAACATGGAAACATCTTTTTCTGGTCACATGCGATCGCCTGAACCATTGAAGATACTGCTGCACCCGGAGCGTACCATGCACTTGTGCCTAACAATTTCGTTAATGTTGCACCACCTACTTTGGTGTCATCTGAAACTTGTTGTAGCCTATCTTCTGATAAAAATTCTGAAACACGAATACTATTTCTTGTTGCATGAGAAGTTAATGGAACCATTCCTGTATCGCTATGACCACCGATTACCATACCATCAATATCTGAAATAGGAGCTTCCATAGCTTCTGCTAAACGATATTTGAATCTTGCGCTATCTAAAGCACCACCCATACCTATAATTCTATTTTTAAGGATACCTGTAGTTTTATGTACCAAATATGTCATAGTATCCATAGGATTACTAACTACTATAATGATAACATTTGGTGAATGCTTTAAAAGGTTGCTTGAAACGGTTTTCACAATACCAGCATTTATACCAATTAATTCTTCCCTAGTCATACCTGGCTTTCTCGGAATACCAGAAGTAATTACAGCTATATGGCTATCAGCAGTTTTAGCATAATCATTTGTGCTACCAGTAATTTTAGTGTCAAAATCCATTAATGATGCCGTCTGCATCAAATCCATAGCCTTACCTTCAGCAAATCCTTCTTTAATGTCCAAAATCACTACTTCAGATGCAAAATCTTTAATAGCAATGTACTCTGCACAACTAGCACCTACTGCGCCTGCACCAACCACTGTAACTTTCATGTATATATATTTTAATGAATTATTATTTACAAAATAGGGTCACCGACCTTATTTATATTGAATTTTCAGTCCAAAAATAAGTATTTATTGACGAAAAATCGTCTAGAGCAGCTCATTTAATTACTACTTATTCACCTTAAAAACATCGATTAAATGCAGGTGGTGTTAAAAAAAAATGCAGTTCAACGAAGATATCGAAAATTAGCTACCATACATCGAATTTAAATAATAACGAAAAATTCATGACGTTAAATACTGTGGATCCCAAATCCAAAAATAAATTAACCTACTTATGACTAAGAAGTTCCTCTCTTTGGTGGCCATATGTGCCATAGTTTTGCTAGCCAATTGTTCTAGGATAGAACAAAATAATGATCCCATTATTGGGATATGGTCACAATCAAAAATCATTACTACAGAAAATTCAACTAAGCAAACCCTTCGAAAAGAATGGATATTCAATGATGTCTATTTAGGAAGGTATCATGAGATTAGCGGAACGACTATTACCTTAAAAACAGATTTCAATTGGTCAAAGCAAGGTGACGTCTATACTATAGAGTATAGAGGAATTGAAGACAAACCCAATAATTATATAACCATTCAAAACTTAGAGGATGACTATTTTCTAAAGAAAAAGGATGGTGCCACTATGGCATTTAGAGAATAAACAATTTTAACAGGGCCATGGGAAAAAGTCTGTCCGGAGCAATCTGGGCAGTCTTTTTTATTTACAACCAATTCTATTAAATAGAATTTCTAAACGTGAACTAAACAGGAAACACATAGTTCATCTCAACCTATATTTCTATGATTAAATCGATTATAGACTTCAGTAAAAAACTTTAAACAAAAGAAAAGCCCTATAAGATTGTCAACAATCTTATAGGGCTTTTATACGATAGAGGACTTAATTACTGAAGTCTATACCTAATAATCAATTACCTAAATCCAAAATTAATACCAACCGTGGCAGTATTAAACTCTCCTAAATTATACTCGGCATTCAATCTAAAGAAACCTAATTTAAGTTTTGTACCTACAGTACCTGTAACACCACTAACCTTTTTAGTAATTGAGAATGGGTCAGTATAGGTTTCTGATGTTAATGGTCCCCTAGTGACTCTATATGTTCCTAAAACGTCGGTTACAGACTTTCCTGAAACATAACCTAATCCTCCATAAAAATTAATTATTGGAAGTTTAGTTGACACAACAGCACTAAAAGCCCATGTATTTATCGAAGCCTCAATACGCTGATTTTCACCTTCAACAATATTTGCATTCGTTAAATCATAATCTCCAGATATATTAGTATACCCAATTACTGCAGAAATAGCTACAGGTAATATTTTATCTGCAGGTAATAATTTTGTGAAATCATGTTGAATTCCAAAACCAATTAAACCGATAGAAGCATCTTTATACTCCATCTTTGGAAGAAAACGAGCTTTTATTTCAGTCCCTTTAATTAAACCTACACTAGCTTGAATATATCCAGAAGGTATAAAATCAACTCCTTCTCCAGATAGTCCAGATGGCAATTCAAAAGTTTCCCTAACCGTAAATCCTGCAACCTCACCTTCTACGAAAACATTTATACCATTAATATCCCCTAAGGCAGAGGACACTTCACGTGCAACCCCAGGGTTATCCTCAAAATCTAAATTCTCATAATCATTAGGGTCTAAGATAAATGCTTTTTTATCTGACTTATTCTTAAAGCCTGTAATGTTACCAATAATAGATATTTCGAATCCGCCCAAAGGCTTTGCATCAGCAGTATTATACCAACCAGACGCCAAACTATAAACTACACTTTCTGATAGGGGCGCCAAATAATCGGTTGTAAACTGCTCGGCATCGTCGACACCTGCTGCAAAGACATTATTAAAATCTGCTTGAGCGGTTACAGTTAAGCAACTCCCAATAAAAATAAACACAAGTAACTTCTTCATTTCTAAAATTTTACCTAAAAATAAAAAACCTGCGCTGTAGGCGCAGGTTTTTGTTGTGTAAGTAGTACTTTCTATGTGTCAATGTTTGCATAAACAGCATTCTTCTCAATAAATTCTCTTCTTGGCGGAACCTCATCACCCATTAACATAGAGAAAACACGATCTGTTTCTGTAGCATTATCAATAACAATTTGTCTCAACGTTCTAAATTCTGGATTCATTGTAGTATCCCACAATTGCGACGCATTCATTTCCCCAAGACCTTTGTATCGTTGAATACTAACGCCTCCACTATAACTATCAGCAATTGCATCACGCTCTTTATCACTCCAAGCATATTGCTTTTTCTGTCCTTTTTTCACCAAGTATAACGGCGGAGTTGCGATATAAACATGCCCACTTTCAACCAGCTCTCTCATATAACGGAAGAAGAAGGTTAATATTAATGTTTCAATATGGCTACCATCGACATCAGCATCACACATGATGACTACCTTGTGATATCTTAATTTTGAAAGATTCAATGCCTTACTATCATCTTCGGTGCCAATGGTAACACCTAAAGCGGTGTACATGTTCTTGATTTCTTCGTTTTCAAAAACCTTATGTTGCATGGCTTTCTCAACATTCAAAATTTTACCCCTTAAAGGCAAAATAGCTTGAAAATTACGATCACGACCCATCTTGGCCGTACCACCTGCCGAATCACCCTCGACAAGAAATATTTCACATTTCTCAGGATCCTGCTCTGAACAATCTGATAGTTTACCTGGTAAACCACCACCGCTCATTACATTCTTACGCTGTACCATTTCACGTGCCTTAGAAGCCGCATGTCTTGCTTGGGCTGCTAAGATTACTTTTTGGACGATAATTTTAGCATCATCTGGATGCTCCTCTAAATAATTGGTTAACATTTCAGAAACTGCCTGACTCACTGCAGCAGAAACGTCACGGTTACCTAATTTTGTCTTCGTCTGACCTTCGAACTGAGGCTCTTGAACTTTTACCGATATAATTGCAGTCAATCCCTCACGGAAATCATCTCCTTGAATCTCAAACTTCAATTTATCTAACATACCTGAAGCATCGGCATATTTCTTTAAAGTAGAAGTAAGTCCTCTTCTAAATCCAGATAAATGCGTTCCACCTTCATGGGTATTAATATTGTTTACATAGGAATGTAAATTCTCCGTGTAACTTGTATTATAAATCATAGCAACTTCCACTGGAATATCGTTCTTCTCCCCTTCCATGGAAATGACATTTTTTATCAAAGATTCACGATTACTATCTAAGAATTTAACAAATTCTTTTAGACCTTCATCAGAGTAAAAAGTTTCGTTCACGAATTCACCCTTATCGTCTTTTTGACGCATATCGGTAATAGAAATAGTAACACCTTTATTTAAAAAAGAAAGCTCACGCATTCTATTCGCCAAGGTCTCATAACTATATTCTATGGTCTGTGTAAAAATGGTTTCATCTGGATGAAAGGTTACCATAGTCCCTCTCTCAGTAGTTTCCCCAACTCGTTTTACTGGATAAAGGGCCTTACCTCTTGAATACTCCTGCTGCCAAACAACACCTTCTCTATAAACAGTAGCAGTCAAATGATCTGATAAAGCATTAACACAAGATACCCCTACACCGTGAAGACCACCTGAAACTTTGTAAGAATCTTTATCGAACTTACCACCTGCTCCAATTTTGGTCATTACCACTTGTAAAGCAGAAACACCTTCCTTTTTATGTAAATCTACAGGAATACCCCTACCGTTATCTTTTGTGGTTATTGAGTTGTCTTCATTAATAACAACACTAATCGTATCACAATGGCCACCCATTGCTTCATCTATTGAGTTATCTACTACTTCATATACCAAATGGTGCAAACCACGGACCCCAACATCACCTATGTACATGGATGGTCGCATGCGTACATGCTCCATACCCTCCAAGGCTTGAATACTATCTGCTGAATAATTTTTCTTATTTGCTTCTTCGCTCATAAAATTAAGGTTGTTTTACTTCAAATTTTGCAATCTTACAAATATACGCAATACCCCATGAAATATGATGTTTCTAGCAATTAGGCTACAGCAAGTTATCAACAATTATTGTGGAAAATTAACGATATGAATACAAATCACTTAAATGGAATCACTATTACTACTTCACTGCTCTTTTTATAAATGTAGATGAAATCTAAAGACAAATCGACTCAAAAAAGATTAGCCCTTAAATAGTATTTAATACTGATTCATGATTTGTAAAACGTTATCAAAATTTAATCTTTCATTACAATATCGACCAGAAATTAATCCGATTAAAACCAATGTGTGCGGTATCAATTAAACATAGAAAATATTAAGATTTCTTTTACATATCGATATTAAATTAGCTATATAATCTTAAAATAAGTTATCATGAATGAAGAACAATTTAAAGGAAAATGGAACATTGCAAAAGGTAAGCTTAAACAAAAATATGCTGACCTGACAGATGACGACCTAAAGTACGCTGAAGGTAAATCTGATGAACTTTTAGGAAGAGTACAAGAGAAGACCGGAGAGTCTAAAGAGAAATTAAAGAAAATGATAAACGATTT
>CAXBIJ010000209.1:0-6820 GCA_963975675.1 uncultured Maribacter sp.
ACTTTATTTTTAAAATATGCTAGAACAGTCCCGTACCTCTCTTAAAAAAGAAGTAAAAATAAAAACCGTTCCAGAAATATTGTTTTGTCATTGTGCTTGTAAACTTTGGCTAAAGTAGTAATTATATTTAAAAATGGTAGTTTTAGGTATTATTTTTTTGAAAATTTCAATTTCTGTTTCAAATACTGAAGCTTTTGTGTTAAATATCTAAAATTATCACCACTTGATTGCCAAACCAAGTCCTGCTTTATTACCAATAGGTTCTAACCTTAATGTTGTTTTTGTATCAAACTGTTTATTATAGGATAGGATAGCTCGCCTTCTAGATTTATTTGCACTATTCAAAAAAATAACTCCAACAATCGCTGCACCTAAACCGCCTGCCATTGGCCCTATGGCATTTTTAGCTTTATCACGGCTTGTCAATAAAGGGTCATCGTTTAATAATTCTGACACCCCCCAAAACACACCTACAAATTCACCTACCAACGCTACACCTGCCACTATATCTTTGGTATCCGCTTTTTTCCATTGCGTGTATACCTCCTCGTTTTTCGAAAAAAGGTCTTTAACTTCTTTTTTTGTTATTTTTTGGTCATCTTGATAATATTCCATGCTCCACATTCCTGCAAAAGACGTAATCTCTTGGGCCATGGTTTTCGTAATTACGACAATAAACAAGACCAAAAAAAAATTTATTTTTAAAGAATTCATAGTTTTCATTTTTATCTAAAGTAGAAAATAAATTAGAGATTACTATTAAAAATAATCTCCCATAAATCTATTGAGAAATACCTGAACTCGGTTGAAAGTAAAACGGAATAGTCCAATTATATTCCTTCACATCTCCTAAAGTTTTAATTACTTCGATTGTATTTTTTCCTTTCTGTAATAGTTCTTTATCGATAAAACCAACCATACCAAACTGCTCTGAAGTCTGATGATTTTTCTTAAGAAAATCAACATTTACGGTGGCACCATTTACCTTAACCTTATGGTATTTTTGGTAACAATCTAAATAAAATTTACGCGCAAGAATTTTATTGTCTACCATATCTAGTTGTTCATCATCGACATATTCTCCACAGGTTTTATCTTGATAATTACGTTCATTATTGAAAATGGGAATAAATAATTTAACTGTTTTACCTTCAATAATATCGGACTGAATTTGCGGAGTTACCAAAAAGGAATTTTCTGGATTTTGGTCATAATAATAGCTTAGATGCATTTGATCCGCATAGTGGACATCTTGTTGAATTAAATAGAAAATGTTAGTGTCATTCACTTTAACAATTGCAACACACATTCCTGAAACAAAAAATAATAATATTAAAGCAACTAAAGATTTCTTCTTCTTAAAATTAGAACCAAAGACCATTGAAACTTGTAGTAGGTTTTTATACAAAGGACCATAAGTTACCATCGATGCTAATTTCACCACCTTAAATAACCAAGTCTGCATAGCTACATTATTTTTAAACTGTTTTAGATTACCAACAATCCCAAAAATAGTTTGAACTACTATCAATAAACCAATCAATGCTACAGGAGCTAGAAGCACATAAGCATTCACGTAATCTGACAACAAGTTATAAATGAGCATATAGATACTCATTGAAACCGCTAAATATGCGTAAATAAGTAATATGGTAAATGCCGCAGAAAAAATAACACTACACAACTCATCTACTTTTTGAATTGTTTCTTCTTGTCTTGGTAAAATTCCTAATATTTTTTCAGTGTAGATTTTAGAATAAGCACTATCCTCTAAACCGTAGTCTGGAAAAACTGAATTCAGACCTACTAAACCAATCCAATATGCCCGTAAAAAAAAGTGAATAACAAACATTGAAACCAAAATACTGACGGCCAATAGTCCCATAAAGACTATAAAATAACCATATTTATATTGCTCAATAGGCAAAAGTTCAATGTATCTATTTGTAACCCATTCTACCAGAGCGAACAATTGAAACGTACCGAATATGGCAATAGCCGAAACGAGTAGTTCAGCTTCCCAGCTCTCATCTTTTAGACGCTGTAACCATATTAAGGTCTTTTTATGTTCTAAAGCTTCGGTGGTTTCCGTTGGTTGACTCATTGTGTATTCAATATCTCATTGGTTGGTGAGACTAATATACCCTTTCTTGAACTACTTCAAAAGTCGCAGAAACTTTAGGCGTCGTGCTCTTTAAAAAAACAATCAACAACCATAGCCAACTCTTCCTGTACTTTAGGGTCTGTACAATTTATTAAAATGGAAAATACGAGTTGTTGTTCAGGGTATACAAAGAAATTCGAATAACCACCTACACCGTTGCCTATATGTCCAAAGAATTTTCTTCCATTAGCATCTTCACTCACCTGCCATCCCAAGCCATAGTAAGTAGATTTTCCATTGACCTCTTGAGCAGTCAGAAACTGATTTCGAACTTTATCATTCAATAGTTCTTTATCTAAATAGGCTTGGCCTAATTTAGCCACATCTTCTGATGTAGAGAGGTAACCACCAGCAGCTAATTTATAGAAATTATTTACTGGAATTGCCTTTCTAAAACTAGCTGCAACCTTCGTGTAAAATGTTGTTGTACAAAGTTTTTCTTGGGTAGAATACACACCGTTAACATCTGTATTACTTTGCCTTCTATTGCGCTCAGGATTATATTTCGGAACCAAGGTATTTGTCATGCCCAACGGATTCAATACTTTTTCTTGAACATAATCTTCAAAAGGCATTCCACTTACTTCTTGCATGGCTACAGATAGCATTACCCAATCAAAACTATTATAAGAATAACCGCTACCCGGCACAAACAACAATGGGTCATTTTTGAATACTTCTAAACTATCCTTTATACTGAAAGGCATATTCAAGCCGTATTCCTTGCCTCTGTACCCTCTAATACCAGCTGTGTGACTCGCTAATTGTCGAATAGTAAAATCATACGTTTTTTTAGGAAAATCAGGAACATAGGTATAAAATGATTCATCTAAGTGAACTATCCCATCTTGCACCATACAACCCAACGCTGTAGCTGCTATAGGTTTTGATACACTGGCAATTCTAAAAATTGTTTGTTGAGGATTAACGGTTAATTTACCATCTATATCTGAATAACCATATCCCTTTTGAAAAATGGTTTTTCCTTCTTTTAATACAGTAATTGCAAGCCCAGGTACTTTATTCGACTTTATTAAATCTTGTAGTAATAAATCTGCTTTTATTAAACCTGATAGCTCTGGGTCATCCCCTAAAACTCGTTTAGCAGCAAATACATTTTTCAGGTATCTAAGTATGGGATTCATTCCACAAAAATAAGCCTGCCATTATACAATTCTTGAACGTCGATCTCAACAGGTCTGGTATAACTTAAAACATCGCCTGTACCTCGAAGCACACCCGAAATTTTTAATTGCGGATTAATAAGTACATCGTTCGAGCCTCTATGATTAATATTTACATTTTGAGCTACTAACTCTTCTGCCTCTATTCTAGAATCGCCGGCTGCTATGTTGATATTAAACGTTTCTACATTTCCCCTTAAATTGAAATAGGCTATTCCGTTAACTGTTATACCTAAGGATGAAACATTTAGATTTAAATTAAACTCACCATCTGTAGTCACCGCTTCAGGCACCGCAAAACTTTCTGACAAAAGGCTTAAACTCTCGTAGTTTAAAATGCCATCACTTCGAATCGGATATCCCGTACTACTACGTATTTCGGTCAAATTTGAAGTAGTAACATACACAATGGTTGTACCGTAATCTCGTACATAATTACAATCGTTGGTATCTGTTAGTAATAAACGGCCATCTTCAACAACGGCATTAACTTCATTACGCAAATTTTTACCCGTTTCAATTTCAACTTTTTGTGCAGGACCTTGCTTTATGACCAAGGTTACATTTTCAAAGACTGTTATTTTAGTAAACTCTTGCACATCAACTTCTTCTCTTATAATTTCTCCTGTGTCTTGAAAACAGTCTGATGCATTTTCAGAGTTACATGAGATAGAAATTGTACTTAATAAAATTACAAGCAGAATGAGAACGAGGCCTCGACTGCGCTCGACTACACTACTAACTATCCCATTATTACTTATTTCTGACATCTTATAATCTTATCCCTATTCCGAATTCAACTGCTTCTGCTTTTGCCCCATGCGATTTTAAGGTTATCGCCCCATAAACTTTATCACCAAAATAACGTTTTAGCCCCATTCTATTATACATACGCCCCTCAAAATCGAAAGGATAATAAACATAATAACCTAATTGAGAAATTATAGACATTTGATTGATGAACAGTTCATGACCTACAAATACCCCTACTCGCTTATAATCATCATCTGCCGATACATTATTTTCAGGAAATGCGATACTTTGATAACGAATCAATTCTTTCAAGAAATTTGAGAAATAGACATCTGACCCCAATTGTATGGCACTTTTTTGCCCTAAGCGTTTGTCTGCATATGCAGAAAGTACCACAAAACCATATTGACCTGAATCTATGACATCACTTTCATTCAAACCGGTTCGTAATGCAAAATTATATCGTAAAGGCTCTGTGACCTTTTCTTTTTCTCTGTGGATATACTCAATTTTAGTACCACCGTCAAGGTCATATACCAATCCTGCATTGAACGCCATGGTATTTGTCGATGTATTAGGTGCTCTAAAATTGGCGTTAGAATAGTGAATTAGGGAAATACCTGCTTTAAAACCTAATCCTTTAAAAATGTTCTCTTTATGATAATTGAACATTAAATAGGTAGAACTCAAAAAATCGGACCCGTAGGCATTATTCCTAAAATTGGTTGTTTTTTCATATGGATTACTTGTGTAAGCAATTCCTTGACCTACCCTTAGTTGTATATTTCGTTTAAAAAAATAAAAATTATAATGGGCATATAAGCTATAGTTCTTTCCTAAAGTCGCATTATTCATATCCTGGTAAATGAATGAAAAACCCAAATCAGGATAATTATATAACTCTTGCCATGCTGCAGAGCCGAACGTTTTACGATTATAACTCAAAATCACTCCACCAGGATGTGCTTCTATTAAATGTGAAATATCTGGATTATGTAGAATAATCGATCCATAGAATTGATTGGCATCTAGCGTGTATTTCTTAAGCTCATTTGTTTCTTGTGAAAAACAAAAGGTAAAAGAAAAAAGTAGGAATAAAAGAAACTTAAAATTCATTGAAAGCAAAAATAGATATTAGTATTAAGTAGAGCGTACTTAGTATTAAGTTCTTTTTATGGTTTAATTTTCAACCATAAACACTATGTACTTTGTACTTCTTACCCGATACTTTTTTTAAACTAAAAAAGCTCTTTTGCGATTGCCTTAATATTATCTGATTTTCCCATTGAATAGTAATGTAAAACAGGCACACCAGCTGCTTTCAACTCTTTCGATTGTTGAATGGCCCATTCTATCCCAACATCACGAACATCTTTATTTGAAGCACAACCATCTACCGCATCAATTAAATCTTGAGGAAGGTCTATTCTAAAAACTTGAGGTAATAACTGTAAATGTCGTTTAACAGCAATAGGTTTAATACCTGGTATAATTGGTACCGTAATCCCAATTTTCTTCGCAGCTTCAACAAATTCAAAATATTTCTGGTTGTCAAAAAACATCTGTGTAACTACATAATCGGCACCAGCATCAACTTTTTCTTTTAACCGTTTCAAATCTGATTGTAAGGAAGGTGATTCTAAATGTTTCTCTGGGTAACCAGCTACACCAATACAGAATTCACTTGAGTGGTCGCTCTCTATTGATTCATGTAAATATTTACCCTTATTTAAATCTTGAATCTGCTTCACCAAATCAATTGCAAAAGGGTGCCCTCCATCGGTAGGTTCAAAATATTTTTGCTCACTTCGTGCATCTCCCCGCAACGCCATTACATTCTCAATACCTAGGTAGTGACAATCGACTAACATGTATTCAGTTTCCTCTTTTGTGAATCCGCCACAAATTACATGTGGTACTGTATCTACATTATATTTATGTTGAATAGCCGCACAAATACCAACTGTACCAGGTCGCATACGTGTTGTTTTCTTATCTAAAAGGCCCTCTTTTTGAATATATATAGTTTCTTCCCTAGATGTAGTTACATCAATAAACGGAGGCTTAAACTCCATCAATGGGTCTATATTATTATACAATTCCTGTATATTTCTACCCTTTACCGGTGGTACTATTTCAAAAGTAAATAGGGTCTTTCCTTGCGCGTTTGTAATATGGTCTGTTACTTTCATTCTAATTAAGTTGGTCGTTTTACATATAATCGACTTTACTTCTAAACTTTTATTTATTCCTTTTTTGGGCGTTACCTAAAGGTTGGGCTTTACGCTATATTTTTTCTATATCTAAATCTTATTTTCATTTTAGCGAACATGAGTAAAAATAGAAAAAGATACCGCTACTATCCCTAACGTAAATTAAGCATCTACAATATTTGGAGACAACCATCTCTCAGCTTTTTCGAAATCTATTCCCTTTCTTTCCGCAAAATCTTTTACCTGGTCTTCTTTAATTTTACCTAATCCGAAATAGCGTGCTTCGGGGTTTCCAAAATAATACCCACTAACCGATGCCGCAGGCCACATCGCCAAACTATCAGTTAGTTCTACACCGATTGCTTCCTTAACTTTTAAAACGTCCCAAATAGTCAACTTTTCTAAATGATCCGGACAAGCAGGATACCCTGGTGCAGGGCGAATACCTTTGTACGACTCCTTAATTAAATCCTCATTGCTCAAATCTTCATTTGATGCATAACCCC
>CAXBIJ010000210.1:0-6803 GCA_963975675.1 uncultured Maribacter sp.
CAATTAATAGTGTGACCATTGCAATTGCAATAAATCGACCAACAAATCTATTGAATACATATATTAAGAAGTTTACTTTGTAAACCTTTGTTTGGGGCTTTTTATAAGCTAAGCCAAGTATAAGTTCTAGTAATACCAATAAAGGAATAATAGGATAGATAAGACTTTTGATTCCGTCGTAGGTTCTAAAAGAACTATAATCTCCGCTTTTAATTATCTCCCATGCTTGCGAAATACCTAAGAAACCAAAAACTTCATTATATATAATGTCTAAAACCTCCATGTCTTTTGTAATTGTCTCATTACATGTAGTAATGAATTCTAAAAATACAGAATTACATGCAATTTGGTATGTAGAGGTGCAAATTGAATTTATCTTCAGGTTTTAGCGAAAGCAGCGGGTTTCTTATCTCTGTGTTTCCAACGTTTATGTGTCCATAAATAGTATTCAGGTTTTTCTCGTATTTGTGCTTCTGTCAATTGTAGAAACTTATTCGTTATTTCGTGTTCTTCAGTTTCTTTGCTATTTACGGCTATTGGTATAAGTTCTGCTTTGTAATAACCTCGTTTTACCTTGCTAACTTTTAAGAAAACTGTAGCAAGTCCTGTTTTGCGAGCCAAAGCTTCCCCACCATTAAATATGGGAACTTTTATACCCATAAAGTTGGCCCAGTAGTGTGCTCTATGTGCCTGTGGTGATTGGTCGCTCACCATACCGTAGGTAGCGCGAACATTATTTCTAAAATTTTGAATGACTGTTTTTGCTGTCTGACCTTGTGTTATTAAGGTGGTATTCCATCGAGCTCTTGTTTTTCTAATAAACTTATCAAAATAAGTATTGTTGACTTGTTGGTAAACGGCGTATCCTTTAGAGTTGACGTAATTGTTGATGCTTACATTCCATTCCCAATTGGCATAATGTGCACAAAGAATTATAATACTTCGTTCTTTTTCAATTTCAAGTAAAACTTCAGGATTTACAACTCGGTATTTTTTGGCTACGGCCTTTTTACTTAGGTTCATAGTTTTTACCATTTCTAAAAAGGTATCGCAAAGATGTTTGTAAAATTCTTTTTCAATCCTATTTATTTCTTCCTTCGGTTTGTTTGGAAACACCAAATTCAGATTATTTTGAACAACTTTACGTCGATATCCAAAAACATAGTAAACAAAGAAAAAAGCGAAATCAGAAAAGCCATAAAATAAACGATGCGGCAAAATGGAAATAACCCATAGAAAGGGGTAGACTAAAACAAAGGCCAATAGTTGCATTCTCAAAAAAATTATGGGCAAATATAGCTATATTTGACGCCAAATAAATGGCAGAGAATGTACAACATTGATATAGCGACAATAGCAATAATTGCAGCAAACGTATTGGTTTCACTCAAAGGGTTTAATGACACCTCTTTTTTTGAGCGCTATAAATTCAGCATAGGTGCTATAAAAGCAGGACAGAAAGACCGCATGGTAACTTCTGGATTTTTACATGTAGATATTTCGCATTTACTATTTAATATGCTTACTCTTTATTTCTTTGCAGGTGTGGTAATCAATTGGTTCGGTCCTGTTCAATTTTTCATCATCTATACGGTAAGCCTTTTGGCAGGTAGTCTATTAGCAATGAGCTTTCATAAGGACGAACCTTACTATTCTGCAGTTGGTGCAAGTGGTGCGGTTACCGGTATTTTATATGCGGCAATTCTTTTACAGCCAACGATGCAACTAGGCATTATGTTCATTCCTATTCCTGTGCCGGCGTATGTAGTTGGTATAGGATATTTACTCTATTCTATCTACGGAATGAAAAAACGTTTGGGTAATATTGGCCATACGGCACATTTCGGTGGTGCAATTGGCGGCTACGCTTGTACGTTATTGTTCATGCCAAGTTTGTTGCAGACTGAAACCCTAATGGTTGGCTTATTGGCGCTCCCAATTATATTGCTTTTCGTTCTTGAGAAGATGGGTAAGATTTAAGAGATTTTACGTTTTATATATTCCATTTGACTATTTGAACTAAAAATGGGTGTATTTCATCGGTTTTTCCTATATAAACACAACAATCGGGGACTACAGTTCGTTATTGAAAAAACCCGAATTAGAAATGAATTCAATCCTATCTATTAGAAAAATATGGTTAATGGCCATATCTGCTACTTTTTTAGTAGTAAGTTGTAGCGATAAAACTACAATTTTTGAAAGCCCCGAAGATAATTTAATAAAGGAAACCAATCAGTTAAAATTAGTCAATAGCGTAAGTTTCGACCGTGCTGGAGTTTTAGATATTTATGAGGATCCTATTTCAAGCGCAAAAAGATACAATGCGACAGGTAAGGCAGAACAAGCTGGTGATTACCCGCTTACTTTGGTAGCTCAAATTGCCCCTCCTTCATTTGAAAATGGAGAAAATTTAGCAGCTACACATGTAGCCATAGATGGTGATTATGGCTATGTATCCTATAATACAGTTGGACTGGATTATGTAGGAGCCGTTGATGTTATCGATATTAGTGACCCAAATAATCCAAGAGTTACATCTAGAGTGTATTTTACAAATGCAGACCTAAATTCAATAGCTTATGATGCAGGGTATGTTTATGTAGCTGGTGGTGTAGATTCTGAACAATCTGTAACTGCAACCACTAACTCAATTGTGGCTAAAATCGCAGTAAGTGGAGGTACACTTAATACTTCTGATATTACCTTCGGATTTCAAGAAGGCTTTAATACTACAGATGTGAGTATTATGAATAATAATGTTATCGCTACAAGTGGTCAAGACGGTTTCGTGGTTATTTACGATAAAAATGACATGAGTATTTTGAATGAGGCTGCCTTTGCCGATTTACGTTCCGTAGCATATAATGGAAATGAAATAGCTGTTTTAGATGCAGCCCAAGGTGTTAGTTTCTTAGACCAAAGCCTTAATGTAACTAGAAGTATAAGTATTGAATCAGATTTTGGAATAGATGCTAAACGTACCTTAGATTTTTCTAACGACAACCTTGTCGTTGCAGAAGGCTCTAAAGGAGCTGGTATTTATAATGCAACTTCTGGTAGCTTTATTAAGTATTTACCAATTCTTTTAAGTCCTGATAACGCTGAACAAGGGGATATAGTTACGAATGGTGTAGCAGTGAATGAGGATGTTTTACTAATGGCAAACGGAGCAGGTGGACTTAGCCTAAATGAAAACAATAGCGATAATTCTCAAGGTTTTGGTGTTATCGCCCTTACCGGTTCTATAAATTATGTAGCATCTAAAGGCGATTACATATTTGCAGCTTCAGGTAAATCAGGATTTCAAATCATAAAATTAAACAGACCTACTCAGAGTTTGGTAAGTAGTTGTGAAAATTTGCCTTTATTCAACGGAAATTCGAGTTATTCAGTTCCAGCTGGTGATGAACAAACTTTTTCTGGATCAAAACGTTTCAATTCATTAACTGTTGATGGTGCTCTATTACTTTGTGGCTCTTGGACGGTTAAAGATGATATTACTATTAATGAGAATGGTGTTTTTGAAATGAACGGAACCATTGTTGTTGGTAGAACAAATAGAACACGAGATATTGTAGTAAAAGCCGGTGCTACGCTTCGTATCGAAGGTAGCGTGTCAATTTATGGCGATTTAATACTTGAAGACGGCGCTACTGTAGAGTTTTTAGGGGATAGTACAATAGCTGTTGTTTGGGGTAGTGTTACCAGAGCAGGTAGTGCAACTGTAACAGGTACATTTAATGATTATTTCAGTAAATTTTAATATAACATAAATTATAAATCAAAAAGCCCCAAGGTGAAAACTTTGGGGCTTTTTGATTTTTAAAGGAGGAGGTTAATTTAAAAGTTCAGCAACTTTTTCTTCAAGTGCCGCACCTCTTAAGTTTTTAGCGACTATTACTCCGTTTTCATCTAATAAGAATGCTGCAGGAATTGCATCTACATTATAAAGTTTAGCGATTTCATCGTCGAAATAAGCAATGTTGGATATATGGTTCCATTCTAAACCATCTTCTTCAATTGCTTTTTTCCAAGCTTTATCTGTTCTATCTAAAGAAACACCTAAAACATTTAATCCTTTGTCGTGGTATTTTTTATAGACTGCAACAATATTAGGATTTTCAGCCCTGCAAGGTCTACACCATCCTGCCCAAAAATCAATTAAAGTTACTTTACCCATTACATCTTTTAATGCAATTGTTTGACCTTCTGGGTTTGGACCTGAAAAATCAGGAGCTACTGCTCCGATACTAGAGTTTTTACCAGCTTCTTCAGATTTTTTTAATTTCTCAATTCCTTCTAAAATCTTTTTACCAGATGGTGAACTTTTAATTTCCTCCGACATAGTATCGTAAATACCTTCAATTTCAGATAAAGAAACTGCTTTTGTTGCAATTGCTCTATCAAGAACTAGTGCAGATATTAGTGCCTTTGGATTGGCTTTTACATAGTCTAACTCAAAAGTTTTATATTCTTCTTGTAATTCTTTGAACTCATCTTGTAAGGCTAATGCAGCTTCGCCTGTAGCAGCTTGCATATCTTTTTGTATTGATTGAGCTTGCATAGAAATTTCTCTTGATTGCTCCATATAATCCGCAAAAGCATCATTTTGAAAGGTACCGCTTATTTTAGCGAAGCCCATACTATCTCTTTCAGCATTAAATTGAATATCACCGTTTTCTAATATCACAGCAGTATAGCCAGGCAATTGCTCTACAAAAAGATAATGCAGTTCAGGGATATCAGCTTTTCCAGTAAATTTAAAATCACCATTGGCAGTAATTGCGGTATCTACTTCTACTGGTTGATTGTTTTCACCTATCTTTTTAAGGAATACTTTAGTTCCATCCGGTATTTCACCTCTTAGTTTTCCGTTTAAGGTAAAGCCTTCAGGGGTGGTGTTGCAACTGAACATTAAAATTCCAGTTAGTAAAATTACAATGCTATTTTTCATAAAATTCACTTAGTTTAAGTTGCAAATGTACTTATATATGAGATATAAAAAAAAACCTCCAACGCAATGGTTAGAGGTCTTTATATTAGTATTATTCTTGTGATTAGAACTGGTAACGAATACCTAAACCTATATCAAAATCAAAATTATCTGAAAATCCGTCATATCCAACGACACCTAATTCAGGTCTAAAATCCAGTGAAAGAATTAAAGGAATGTCAAAATTGTATTCAATTCCTATATCACCGGCAGCAAAAACAAATAAACCACCATCGTTATTGTTATTCGGATTATTAGGAAAATCTACACTGCCTAAGCCACCACCGACACCATAGTACCATTGAAAATCTCCTTCAATAGGTCGTACCCATTGGTATAGGCCAGCAATTTTAAAGGCGTTGAAATTTCTGCTATCTCGCCATCCTAAGTCAAATTCTAGTCTATTATTCTGGCTAAGTGATTTTTGGTAACTGATTTCTGCGCCAAATCCATCACTATCGCCTAAACGTAATCCTAATGCATGATCGGCTATTTCCTGTGCTGATAGAGAGCAGGTAGCCATAAATAATAATACTGAAATACCTTTTAAAACCTTCATATTGTTCATGATTTTTGTTATGAAAAATGAGCTTATTTGTAATGTAGCTCACACAATAAAACTTAAATTAGCGGTCAAAATTGTGCTACGTTGAAAAATAATTTACTGTTAAAGTTACAACAAGATTTAGAAGGGGACTTACAATTTGACGATTTGACAAAGGGACTCTACGCTACAGATGCCTCAGTTTATCGAAAAATACCTGTTGGCGTGGCTTTCCCTAAAACAGTATCGGATATAAAAAAAATTGTACTATTTGCAAAAGAGCATAAATTAGGCTTAATACCAAGAACAGCGGGCACTTCATTAGCAGGGCAATGTGTTGGCGATGGTTTGGTAGTTGATGTTTCTAAACACTTTACTGAAATTGTTAGTTTAGATCAAGTAAATAAGCAAGTAACGGTGCAGCCCGGTGTTATTAGAGATGAACTAAATCAATATTTAAAACCTTTCGGATTATTTTTCGGACCTAACACTTCAACATCAAATAGATGTATGATTGGTGGTATGGTAGGTAACAACTCTTCAGGGACAACTTCTATTCAATATGGCGTAACAAGAGATAAGGTTATTTCGCTCAAAACAATTTTGGCAGATGGCAGTGAAGCTGAATTTGGGCGAGTCACTGAGGCCCAATTCCATCAAAAAAAACAATATAATACGTTTGAAGCATCACTTTATAATAATATTTATAAAGAATTAATTAATAAGGAGATAGCAGAAGAAATTACTAATAATTTTCCTAAGCCTGAAATACATCGAAGAAATACAGGTTACGCGGTTGACGAGTTATTGAAAGCTGATGTATTTGGAGGGCAACAACCTTACTTTAACATGGCAGAATTGTTGTGTGGTAGTGAAGGAACCTTGGCGTTCACCACAGAAATTACAATACAATTAGATGAATTACCACCCGTATATTCGGCAATGGTAGTCACTCATTATACCTCATTAGAAGATTGCTTGATGGATGTAGTACCTGTAATGGAACATCCTCTGCAATTGTGTGAAATGATGGATAAGGTAATTCTAGATTGCACCAAGAATAATAGGGCGCAAATGGCTAATCGCTTTTTTGTAGAAGGCGACCCAGAGGCATTATTAATGCTACAGATTAATGCACATACCGAAGAAGAACTCGAAAAGGCCATTACTTCATTAATAAAAACAGTCGAAGATTCTGGTTTAAGCTATGCGAATGCAACTTTGGTTGGTGATAACATTGCCAAGGCTATTGAGCTTCGTAAA
>CAXBIJ010000211.1:0-6795 GCA_963975675.1 uncultured Maribacter sp.
CGTATTTTTGAAGATAGTAGGCTACAGCTTCCGATTGACAGAAGTATTTCATAGAATCTGGCACTTTAAAACGCATTTCTTCTGCAATTCTAAAGAAGTGGTCTACCGCATTTCTACTAGTTAAGATAATGGCAGTAAAATCGTTTAAATCAATTTTTTGTTGACGTACACTTTTTGCGTCAACTCCTTCTACATGAATAAACGGTCTAAAGTCAACCTTTACCTTTTCTTTATCGATAAGTTTGGAATAGGGAGAATTTTCCATTTTTGGCTCTGGTTGAGAAACCAAAATCGTTTTTACTTTCATACGCTGCGCTATTTTAGAAAGCTTCCCATTATAACTAAGGGTGCAATTTCGAGTGCGCAAAGGTACAAAATAAAATAGAAAAAATAAGAGCTAATAAAATTTTGGTAATTCCTGAGTACTGTCATCCAGCCGATTATATTAATGATTAAGAACAGAAAAAGCGCAACAGATATTACGATTTTTGAGTCAATAAAAACATAGGTTAACAAAATATTTGCGATAAAAAGAACAAAGCTAGAATAATTAAGATAAGTTAATTTCTTAAAAATCAGTTCATTGAAGGTGTTGTAGGAATTAAATATAAAACCGTTGAACAATTGCGCCAATGTTTTAGCGGTTAAAAATAAGAAAACACCTGCAAGCAACAACGGAAAAATAAACGGATTTTTTATTTGTGAATGAGGTATATATACGCGCCAAATAAAAAATATAAAAAGTGTGGTGTTTATAATTTGAAAAACACTTAACAGAATATGGAACCAATTAAAGAGTTTCTCTTTCTTGGTATACATGGTAATGTATTTGTTGTTAAAAGGTAGAATTATAAAACTAAAAAAACGTGAATAATAGAAGCTTTTTGCAGTCAATGGAAACAGAAGGCTTACCATTAATGTTATGGTAATCCAATCGTTTTGAGAAAATGTTCTAGCAATAGGTTCCATTATTTGATTGGAATTGGTTTTCCGTTTAAGCCATAATAGAGATTGTTCTCAGATATAACTACCCTAAAGTAACCAATGTTTTTCATTTTTGTTTTAGGTAGGCGAAATGTAAAATAAGTAGTGTCTTGTTGTTTTAATACTTTGGAATTTAAATCTGTTGCTTCAAGTGCTATTTTTAAAGTTTCCTTTGGAATCTTATAATTATCCATGTAGGTGATAGCAAATTTCAGTTTGCTTAATTCGATGGCTTCTTTATAGGGGTTGAAAACCTTTAGTGCAATATTTTCATCCGAATTTAAAGCGACCTTAGTATCCTTCACAATACATTCAACCTTTCGAAAAGACTGAAAATTTGATATATACTTCCCTTTGTAAAGTCCACCATCTTCCCTTTCATAAGAAAAAGAGTTATCGTTAATATATTTTGAAATGTAAACAATGTCTTTGCCACGTATTTTATCTTCAGATTTATCTATTGAATACTGATTTTTACGGTACATGTAATTATTCAAAGAAAATGTAGGTATACCATCGGTATAGAAAGAATACATGGGGGCATTTCTATATGAATTTTCAAATACAACAGGCGTTTTTCCAACTTCATCTTCAATTGCCTGGGCCCATTCTTTATTACCATGTGTTTCATAATAGAAATTAAAAAGTAGAGGTTGATAAGCGAGTCCCATTCTTAGATATATAATAATCACGGTATTGATAAGCCCCAATCTAAAAACCCATGTTAATGCCTGTTTATTCTGTAACATGTAGTTAAAGACAATAATGACCAATGGAATACAAATAATAATAATCCATTGAGTCTGTACTCTTCTATTAAAACTCGATATAAAGAAAAATAGAATTACTCCATAGGTAAGGTAGATAAGCGCTTTTATAAATAAATCAGTGACTTTAGTTTTAAAAAGGGCTTTGTAAATGAAAGGAAAAGTAAGGCCGAAAACAGCTATTAAATTCACAAAAAAACCTAAAGTATATTTTTCAAAGTTATAGGCCCCATTAGGTCTTTCGTATAAATGATATTTAATAGATACAAGGTTGTTTTCATATAACCAATAAAAATGAGGAGCATAGCTAATTAGAGCCACAAGAACTGCAAGCCAGGCATATTTGTTTCGTACTAATTTTAGATTTGATAGTAGAACAAAGAATATTACAAGTACCGCATGATACTTACTGTACATTAAAGCAGCCATAAATATTCCCAATAATACAGACAGACCTGCATTCGGAATTTTTATAAAATGCTTGTAAGTCAATAAGAAACAGCTTGTAAAAAACAGTAAGGGTGTATCTGGTAATGTGAAGAAACCATAGGCATTTAATAATGTCATGGAAAAAATCAACACAAAAAAATGCTTTATATAATCGTTCTTTTTGGGATTGTCAATCATTAGCCAAAGCAAAATGATATTAATTGCAGATAGAACACAACTCATAAACCGTACACCAAGTTCGCCGTTAAAAAAGTAGCTACTTATTTTAATTAATAAAGCGACCATTGGTGGGTGGTCAAAATAACCCCAGGCCATATTTTGGCTATAATACCAGTAATAGGCCTCGTCAAAAATGAGTTGCGTAATACTAGATTGAATGATATTAAGAATGAAAATAGCAGTTAGAAAAAAATAGAACTGCTTTGGAATTTTAGTCAACATTCGAATAGGATACTTGATGGCGAAATTACAAATTTAAGGTAAGTTACATAGTTTAAAAATTTCATAAAGGTATTATTACACGTTTTAAGACGACCATTAAAACCTTACTTTTGTCGAAATACTTTTTTAAGATATATGGTCAGTAGTATTGTAATCATACCTACTTATAACGAAATTGAGAATGTTGAGGCCATTATTAGGGCGGTGTTTGATTTACAGAAAGAATTTCATGTGCTTGTTGTAGATGATAATTCTCCTGATAAAACAGGCGAATGCGTAAAAAAACTTCAAGAGGAATTTGAAGGAAAACTTTTTTTAGAAACAAGAACTGAAAAATCAGGACTTGGTACAGCTTATATACATGGTTTTAAGTGGTCAATTGCGAAAGGCTATGACTACATTTTTGAAATGGATGCTGATTTTTCCCATACCCCTTCAGATTTGATAAGACTACAAAAAGCTTGTATTAATGGAGCAGATGTTGCAGTAGGTTCTAGGTACAAAAAAGGGGTAAACGTTGTAAACTGGCCTTTGTATAGAGTTCTATTATCATACGGTGCCTCTATCTATGTGAAGCTTATAACTGGTATGCGGGTACATGATCCAACAGCTGGTTTTGTATGTTATCGAAGACAAGTTTTAGAGGCAATTGATTTAGATTCAGTTCGTTTTGTGGGCTATGCTTTTCAAATTGAAATGAAGTTTAGGGCGCATTTAAAAAAGTTTAAAATAGAAGAAGTCTCTATTATTTTTAGAGATCGAGTTTTAGGTAAATCTAAAATGAGCTCTTCAATTATAAGCGAAGCAATTTGGGGTGTATTTGTAATGAAAATAAGAAGTCTATTTTTAAGGAATAAATTTTAATTATGGGTAAGATTCTATTAAAAAACGGTGTCATTGTCAATGAAGGGGTCATTCTAGCAAATGATATTCTAATAGAAGATGATTTAATTGTAAAAATAGCTAAAGATATTTCTGATGCGGATGCAAAAGTAATTGATGTAAAAGGCATGCACATTTTACCTGGTATTATCGATGACCAAGTTCATTTTAGAGAACCAGGCCTTACCCATAAGGGCACAATAGCAACAGAAAGTAGAGCGGCACTAGCAGGTGGTATAACCACTTTTATGGAGCAGCCAAATACTACACCACAAACAACTACCATAGAAAAACTTGAAGAAAAGTTTACGATGGCCGCAAATTCAGCTTTTGCAAATTATTCATTTCTATTTGGGGGCACCAATGATAATCTTGAAGAATTAAAAAGGCTGGATAAGAACGCATGTTCAGGTATTAAATTATTTTTAGGATCATCAACTGGTAATATGTTGGTCGATGATGAGAAGGTGATTGAAAGTATTTTTAGCAATACAGAAATGGTCATATCTGCCCATTGCGAAGATGAAACTACCATTCGCGAGAATCTGGCCAAATACAAAGAAAAATACGGAGATGATATTCCGATAAAGTATCACCCAATTATAAGAAGCGAAGAAGCATGTTATTTATCATCTTCAAGAGCTATTGCCTTAGCTGAAAAAACGGGTGCCAGATTACATGTGTTTCATGTGTCAACTGGTAAAGAAACTGATTTGTTTCGAAATGATATTCCATTAGAGCAAAAGAAAATAACGGCCGAAGTTTGTATTCACCATTTGTGGTTTTCTGATGCAGATTATGCCGAAAAAGGAACGTTGATTAAATGGAACCCTGCGGTAAAGACTTCGCAGGATCGTGAACTTTTGTGGGATGCCTTATTAGATGATAGAATTGATGTCATTGCAACTGATCATGCTCCTCATTTATTAGAGGAGAAAGACAATGTGTACACCAAAGCGCCATCTGGTGGGCCATTGGTACAACATGCGCTGCCTGCAATGTTAGAAAAGGTAAAAGGAGGTAGAATAAAGTTGGAGAAAATGGTGCAGAAAATGTGTCATAATCCAGCGATATTATTTCAGATTGAGAAAAGAGGATTTATTCGTGAAGGGTATTATGCCGATTTAGTAGTGGCCGATTTGAATAACTCATGGACGGTTACGAAAGAGAATATAGCTTATAAATGTAAATGGTCACCATTTGAAGAGGTTACCTTTTCTTCAAAGGTGGTACATACCATAATAAATGGGCATCTAGGATATACCAACGGAGAATTTTCAGAGACTAGAAATGCAAAAAGATTAACTTTTAATAGACCATGAGGTATAGTTTAAGTGTCATATTAGTTATGTTGTTGCTTTTTTCATGTGCAGAAGAGTTGATACAAAAACCAGAAAATTTAATACCTCAAGACAAGATGGTATTGATTTTTAAGGAATTGGCTATTGTCAATGCTGCAAAAGGAACCAACATAGGTAATTTGAAAGATAATGGCATAGAGCCAACGACATATCTATTTGAAAAATTTGAGATTGACAGTGCTCAATTTGTAGATAGTGACCGCTATTACGCTTCAAAGCCATTGTTGTATGAAACAATGTATAAAGATGTAGAAACCAAATTAGAAAATCAACGTATACAATTAGAGGCAATGAAAAAAGAAAAAGATAGTCTCAACCTTTTAAAAAAAAAAGCAAGCAAAGATTTGAAAGTAAATAAAAAGGTTTCTGATACCCTTTAAGAGAGTTCTTCAATAAATAGTTTAGCAGTAAATTTTATTGTTTCTTCTAACGGCTCAAATTCAAATTTTAGAGCATCTATTGCTTTCGAATTGTCGAATTTGGTAGGATGCTGTAATCCGTAAATGGTGCTATTTGTTATTGTTCTAGGTTTTCTGGTAACTAAGTTTCTTATTTGGTCGGCAAATTTTCCTATTTGAAGTTGCCACATTTTTAGTTCTTTGCTGGGTACTTTCTTACCCATCGTAGAGGTTATGCTGCCTAATATTTCTTTATAGGATAGATTTTTGGCAACCAGAATAAAACGCTCTCCGGTAATTTTCGAATTCATAAGATTAACCATCGAACGGGTTACATCAGCTACCGAGATGAAGCCTGAGCCTCCTGGAGGATAAAAAGGATAGCCTTTGGCTGCGGTTTTAAAGAATGTGCCACTTCCACTGTTCCAAAATCCAGGCCCCAGTATCACCCCAGGATTAACGATTACTGTTTGCAACTGCTCTTGGGCGCCACGCCAAACTTCCATTTCTGCGAGGTGTTTTGTTATAGCATACGGGTTGGTATGTTGACTGCTCCACTCGGTTTCTTCTGTTGCTTTTTCATTCGAAATGGGTCTACCTATAGTGCCAATAGTACTTACGTGGCATAATTTACTTACCCCTAAAGCTATACACATATTTACCACATTAGCTGTGCCTTCTCTATTAATGCGCTCTAATAATTTAAAATCTGAGGGATTAAATGAAATGTAAGCTGCACAATGGTATACATTGGTTACTTCTATAAAAGCAAGCTCTAAAGATGGGATGTCCAAAATATCTGCTTTAACCCAGTCAATTTTTTCGAATAGGGTATTTGCGTTTGAGGAATAATAGCTAAATATTTTTTTGACCCGCTCTAGTTTTTCGTTAGTTCGGTAAAGTGCACGAACCTCAATATTATCACTTACTAATTTGAGCAATAAATGCGACCCCACCAACCCTGTGCCTCCCGTAACTAATACCATACTTCAAATTTATGAAATACAGGCGGATAAATTCCTGCTTTAATCTACTGTGTACTGGCAAGAATTCCATTTATATTTGCATTTCAATTAAAATTCAGGAAAGGATGACATCAAATTTTGTCAAGGAGTTACAATGGCGCGGAATGTTACATGATGCAATGCCAGGAACAGAGGAACATTTAATGGAAGAAATGCAATCTGCTTATGTGGGTATTGACCCAACGGCAGATTCTTTACATATAGGTCATTTGGTTGGTGTAATGATGTTACGCCACTTTCAATTGGCTGGTCATAAGCCATATGCGCTAATTGGAGGTGCTACAGGTATGATTGGTGATCCATCGGGTAAATCTACAGAACGTAATCTACTTGATGAAAAGACCCTATTGCATAATCAAAATGCATTAAAGGAGCAATTGTCGCGCTTTTTAGATTTTACAGGAAATGGTGAAAATGCTGCGGTTCTAGTCAATAATTATGACTGGATGAAGAACTTCTCTTTTTTAGAATTTATTAGAGATGTAGG
>CAXBIJ010000212.1:0-6776 GCA_963975675.1 uncultured Maribacter sp.
CGTGTAATTAATACACCATTTAGCCAAGTAATTTGTATACCAATTATTATGTACATTATTCTCGTACTCATTTGGTCCTGTAACACCTAACATTACGTACTTATTCTTGTCTTTTGAAAAGTTTACTCTTTGATGCCAGAACCTTGCGATACCAATTAATACCTCTAATCCCATTTCGGGTATATAACTGTAATCGCCAGTATATCTATAGTAATTATGTATTGCATAAGCAATAGCCCCATTTCTGTGAATTTCCTCAAAAGTGATTTCCCACTCATTGTGACATTCTTCGCCGTTCATGGTTACCATTGGGTATAAGGCAGCACCATTAGAAAACCCAAGCTTGGCAGCATTAGCTATGGCTTTTTCTAAATGATTATAACGGTATTTCAATAATTTTCTAGCTACTTTATCATCTTTGGTAGCCATATAAAAAGGAATGCAATATGCTTCAGTATCCCAATAGGTGCTACCACCATATTTTTCTCCCGTAAATCCTTTTGGGCCAATATTTAATCTCGAATCTGTACCTAGGTAAGTTTGGTTCAATTGAAATATATTGAAGCGGATACCTTGCTGTGCCTTTACATCGCCTTCAATGACAATGTCACTCATTTCCCAAATTAACGCCCAAGCTTCTTTTTGCTTTTGCATTAAGCCATCAAATCCTAATGAAGAAGCTTTATCTAAAGTATTATTAGCTACACGTACCAGTTCATTTGCATCATGATTTCTTGTTACAGTATAACCTCCAAATTTGGTTAACGTTAAGGTTTCACCTGCTTTTACATTTTGTTCAAATTTTAAGGAAACATATGTCGCAGACTTTTCACCTTGCAAAGCAGCTACTTCTTTACCATTATAAGTAAGAGATGCCTGCATGAATGTGCAGGTCTCAAAATTTGTCTTCATGGTATGCGCTTCTATAAAAGCACGATTTTTAGATACAGTTACATTGGTGGTGTTCCAAAATTTATCGTCCCAATTACTATCTTCATTAGTAATACCGCTATCCAAGAAGGGTTCAAAAGCAATTTTAGCATCTGCCTTTAAAACTTTTATAGTATAGGAAATAGCACCTACTTCGTCAATATCTAAACTTAAAAATCGCTTAACGATTACATCAATTTCCACATTATTTGAAGAAACCGCCTGAAAGTTTCTGGTATAAATACCCTCTTTCATGTTCAGAACTCTTTTGAAGCCCGATATTTTTTTGCATTTGGACAAATCAAACTCAACATCATCTATGTAAATTTTGATGCCAATCCAATTAGGAGCATTCAAAACTTTTGCAAAATATTCTGGATAGCCATTTTTCCACCAACCCACACGTGTTTTATCCGGATAATACACTCCCGCAATATAGCTGCCTTGAAAAGTTTCACCAGAATAGCTCTCTTCAAAATTAGCTCTCTGCCCCATTGCACCATTACCGATACTAAAAATGCTCTCAGAAGATTTTACATTTTCTGTATCAAAACCTTCCTCAATGATGCACCACTTATCTGCTTTTATATAATCTTGATTCATTAATTTAATGTTGAATTGAAATCAAAAATAATTGAACTATGAATACATAGCCTAAATTATATATTTTGATTATTGTTTAGAAGTGAATCCAAAAAACTATTGCTTATTTCTGTAAAATCATTAAAATTATAGGCAGCTTCATCAAGTATATTTGAATCACCAATACCTATACTAATCATTTTAGCGCTATTCGCCGCTTGTATACCTGCAACGGCATCTTCAAAAACGACACATGAACTCGCATTTACACCTAAATTATTTGCCGCAATTAAAAACACCTCAGGATTAGGTTTTGCTTTTGTTACACTATTGCCATCTACAATACTATCAAAATATGATAACAAATTCACTTTCTCTAAAATTGGTCTAGCATTCTTACTTGCAGAACCTAGTGCGATTGGTATATTCTTTTTCTTTAAATATTCAAGCACTCTTGGCACATCGGGTAGTATTTCTTTGGCATCCATCTTTTCTATGTAAGCCAAATAATCTACATTCTTTTCTATCATCCAAGTATCAAATTGCCCTTGAGTAGCTTTAATTTTACCAATATCCAATAGAATTTCTAAGCATCTTTTTCTACTTACTCCTTTAAAGAGTTCGTTTTGTTCTTGCGAAAACTCAAATCCTAATTCATTGGCTAGTTTCCTCCAAGCCAAATAATGGTATTTAGCCGTATCAACGATTACACCATCTAAATCAAAAATAAATCCCACTTTTTCCATAATCACAAAAGTATTAATTGATTGATGAACCTCGCTTAATTAATGTGGCATTTATTACTTCTGTTTTAAAAGGTTCTTCAATTTCATCTACCCACTCCATACGATCAATCAATAATTTAGCTGCTCGCTCTCCCATTGTTTCCCCATGTTGAGCAACTGTACTTAATCTTGGCACCGAAAATTTTGACAATATTCCATTGGTAAAACCAATTATCGAAATATCGTTAGGTACATTAAACCCTAAATTTTGTATTATACTCATACTTTGAATAGCAAATATTTCATTTACGCATAAAACAGCATCAACTTTATTCTTTTGAAAAAATTCTATTATTAGCTTATCATTTTCCATATCATGAGGAAGCGTCAGAATCAAATTTTCATCAATTTTTATATTATGAGCCTTTAATGCATCTAAATACCCATAGCGTCTATTTTCACTTACATTAAAATATTTTTCCGTGGTAACTAACGCAATATTTTTTGACCCAGCCTTAATAAAATGCTCAACAGCTTCACGCGCTATTTCCTTGTCATTCAATACAACTTTATCACATTCTATCTCTGAAGTCACTCGGTCAAAAAGTACAATAGGAATACCCTGATCTAATAATTCTTTAAGGTGCGTATATTCATTTTTAAATTGGGTTCCTGCACTTAAAGAAAGTATAAAACCATCTATACTGCCATTAGCCAACATCTCCATGTTAATAACTTCCTTCTCAATAGATTCATCTGAAATACAAACGATAACATTATAGCCCTTTTCATTTGCATATTTTTCAATTCCCCTAAAAACGGTGGTAAAAAAATGATGGACGATATCTGGAATGATAACACCAATATTTTTAGTTCTCTTATTTTTGAGACTTAACGCAATATTATTGGGGCGATAATTATAAAATTTTGCGAAAGCTTTTATTTTATCTTTTGTATCCTTACTTATCTCAGCACTGTTTTTTAGGGCCTTAGATACCGTTGAAATTGAAACATCCAACTCTCTAGCAATGTCTTTTAATGTGATTTTTGGTTTCAAGGGAAACTATTTTAAAATTTTAAGATAAGAACTTAAAATTTTCTAAAAGTCAAAAATAAAATTAAGTTCAAAATATTTATGTCAATATACAAAATGTAATTTTCATATATTTGCCTTTAATTGTATATTCTCATTTAGTTGGGGTCAAATTTAGCAATATTGTAAATTTTCCCTTACTCATGCATTATACTCGTAATAATTAAAAGTTATTAACACGAAACCGTTTTCGTAATATTTAAACTCCATCTTTATTCTATTCAACTCATCATTTTACATATTTTTAACAATTGAAATTAAATTAACTCAACTTAAATTAACAATTTATGAAGATTACATTCCTTAAAAGCCTGATGGTGCTAAGTACATTTTTGTGCTTTGGACTTTCTCAGGCACAAGAAGTATCTGGAACTGTTTCAGATGCAAGTGGACCTTTACCAGGAGCTAGTGTTCTTGAAAAGGGCACTACAAATGGTACGCAAACAGATTTTGACGGGTATTATACATTAACCGCTCAAGATGGTGCCGTACTTATTGTAAGTTATATTGGCTACAAAACGCAAGAGGTAGCTATTAACGGAAGAAATTCTATAAATTTCACTTTAGAAGAAGATGCGGAAGCTCTTGAAGAGGTTGTAATCATAGGTTACGGTACTACTACTGTAAAAGATGCTACAGGATCTGTTTCTTCAGTTACATCTGAAGATTTTAATGGAGGAGCCATAGTTTCACCTGAACAATTGATTCAAGGTAAAACTGCCGGTGTAAACATACAGCAATCTAGTGGTGAACCAGGTGGAGGAATGTCAATAAATATTAGAGGTTCCAACTCGGTTCGAGCAAACAACAACCCATTGTTCGTAGTTGATGGGGTTCCATTATCTGGTGAAAACACTTCTCCAAGTGGTGATACAGGTAACGGCTCAAGTGCAGTTAGAAATCCTTTAAATTTCCTAAACCCAGCAGATATTGAAAGTATCAGTATATTAAAAGATGCATCTGCAACTGCTATATATGGTTCTAGAGGATCTAATGGTGTTGTTATTATAACAACAAAAAGCGGTAAGTCTGCTCAAGGAGGAGTTATAGAATTTTCAAGCAGCTTGAGTATTGCAAGCCCTGCAAAAAAATATGACCTTTTAAAAAGAGATGATTTTGTTGACGCAGTTTTTAAATTCAACCCTAATGCTGATTTAGCCACTACCGATTTTGGAAATAGTACGGATTGGCAAGATTATGTAACTAGAACTGCTGCTTCTACCAACAACAACATATCTTATGCTAACAATTACGGAAAAGGTAATGTTAGAGCAACATTTGGTTATAGCAAACAATTTGGTGTTGTTGAAAAAACCGACTTGGAAAGAATTACGGGTAGAGTAAATATTAGACACCGTTTTTTAGACGATAAATTAACTTTAGGCCTTTCAACAACCATTTCACGTGTAAATGACGAAACAGCTCCTTTAGGACCATCAGCCGGATTTAGAGGAGATATATTAGGTGCTGCATATTCTGCAAACCCAACTTGGTCGTCTTCGCCTAGTTTTGCCGCTCAAGGTGGCCTATTGTCTCCAGCTAATTACTTAGCAAATAGCCAAATTAGAACCAACACAGACAGAGTACTTCTTAACGGATCTTTAGAATACAAAATATCACCAGAATTAACTGCCAAAGTTAACTTAGGTTACGATAAATCAGAAAGCCAAAACCTTTCAGTAATATCTTCAGATATTAAAAATTTAGATGGTGTACAAGATGTAGGATTCGGAGTTTTTAACGAATTGGAAAGAGAAAATAGCTTATTAGAAGCTACAGTTAATTATACCAAAGAACTTGAGAACTCAAAGTTTGATGTTCTTGTAGGTTATTCTTTTCAAGATTTCAACACTACTGGCAGAAATGCTTCGGGTAGAGGATTCTCTACTTCTGACTTAAATAAAATGGGCCGAGATTTAATGGAAACGGTTAATGGAGCTGCGTCGACTATTTCTGGAGATTACCAACAGTATTTTTATGGTGTAAATCACTCATCTCTTAAAGTTAATCGTTTATTGCCTGCAGTTATAGCTGGTGAGTCGGTGGGATTTGATTTTGAAAGAAATGTAAGAGGAATGATTGCAGACACTTTTAACAATACTGATGAGATTCAATCATTCTTTGGGCGTTTAAATTATTCTTATGCTAGTAAATATTTATTTACCGCTACAGTAAGAGCTGATGGTTCATCACGTTTTGGACCTGAAAATCAATATGGTATTTTCCCTTCAGGTGCTTTTGCTTGGCAGTTAGCTGAAGAAGATTTCGTAGGTGATGCTGTTTCTACACTTAAATTAAGACTAAGCGCAGGTGTGACAGGAAATCAAGATGGCTTAGGATATGGTAATTTTGTTGCGAGACAACGTTTTGGAGGTCTTGGAGTTCAGAATAATTTTGAAGTTAACCAAAGTGGTCTTTCAATTGTTGCAACAGATGTACCAGATTTGAAATGGGAACCAACACTTAACTTTAATGCTGGTCTAGACTTCGGTTTTGGAAATGATCGTTTAAGCGGTAGTATTGATGTGTATAAAAGTGAAACTACAGATGTTCTTTTAAGAACTCCTCCGGCGGCACCTGCAGTGGATCCTTTCCAATTTGGTAACGTAGATGCTACTATTGTAAACCAAGGTATTGAATTTGCATTATCATACGATTGGATTCAAAAATCGGATGTAAATTTTTCTAGTTCTTTCAACATTGCTTATAACAATAACGAAGTTCAAGATTTCGGAGGTACAATAAATACTGGCGCAATTAATGGCCAAGGTTTATCTGGCGCTTTTGCACAACGTTTTGCAGCTGGTCATTCTCTGTATTCTTATTATATGGCTGAATATACCGGTCTAGATTCTGCAGGACAACCAACTTTTAAAGACCAAAATGGGGATGGTGAAGGTAATGTGTTTACTGATAAAATATTTGTTGGAGAGGACGCCTTACCAGACATAACTACTGGTTTGTCTTTAAATTTGAAAGTTAAAAATTGGGACCTTTCTACCTACTTTACAGGGCAATTTGGATTTTCAGTATATAACAACACTGCAAACGGTTTGTTTACATCGGGATCAATTACCAATGCTAGGAACGTAACATATGAATTAGCAAATAGCGCAGAAGCAGCAGGAACTTCTGCAGATGTATCAACTAGATACTTGGAAAAGGGAGATTTTGTTAGATTCCAAAATGCAACATTAGGATATAATGTTCCAATAAGTAAAGAAGGAGCATTTAAATCACTAAGACTTTCTGTTACAGGTCAAAATTTATTTTTGATAACAGATTACAGTGGTTTAGATCCTGAAATAACAGTTGCAACTGGTGATTTAGGTTCAGGTGTACCTTCAAGAGGTATCGATTGGTCTGCTTTTCCAACTCCGCGTACTATTACCTTTGGTATAAACGCATCATTTTAATTAAAAAAAATTGAATATCATGAAAAATAA